>DASVVD010000419.1:0-2445 GCA_036386715.1 Pseudoduganella sp. | reverse complement strand
ACCTGCCGGCGGTCCGTGACCAGCTTCACGGCGGCCGGCGCGCCCGCGGAGCGCAGCTCCCACTGCGCCGCGGCCTTGCCGTCGCGGTAGCCCACGGCCACCAGCCGGCCCGGCGCGTAAGGCACGGTGTAGCCGGTCTTGTACTCGGTCTGGCGGTTGACCGGCTTGCGCCCCAGGCTGCGGCCGTTCAGGAACAGTTCCACTTCCGGGTGCTCGGAATAGACCACCACCTTGAGCGGCTTGCCTTCCTGCCCTTTCCAGCTCCAGCTCTGGTGCAGGTCGTGCAGCGACCAGTCCAGCTCCGGGTGTTCCTTGAAATAGTCGCGGTCCGGCAGGTCCTCGGTGCCGGCCGGCTGTTCGACGAAGGCCGCCACCGGGTCGATGCCGGTTTTCCAGATCACCTGCCGGTAGTAGGCGGCCGGGCGCTTGCGGCCGGTGGCATCGATCTCGCCGCAGTAGGCCAGGTGCCAAGGGTACTTGCCGAGCTCCTTCCAGTCCTTCGAGTAGCCCATCCAGCCGATGCCGGTCTCGCCGATGTAGTCGACCGAGGTCCAGACGAAATCGCCGATCACCCATGGCATGGTCTCCACCGGGTCCCAGTAGCGGAACGCGTCCTTCGAGGTGGATTCGGACGTGTACATCACCCGCTTCGGATGCGCCGCGTGATCGCTGCCGAACAGGTGCGCGCGGTAGTTGTAGCCGGCCACGTCGAGTTCCGCGAACTGCACCGCGTTGGCCGGGCTGTCGACATTGACGCCCTGCGTGACCGGCCGCGTGGCGTCGAGCAGGCGGATGCGGGCCGCCAGCTCGCGCGCCGTCCTGGCACCCTCGGGCGTGGCCTGCTCGGGGATCTCGTTGCCCACGCTCCAGAAGATCACGCTCGGGTGGTTGCGGCCGCTCTTCACCAGGCTGTCGATGTCCTGCCGCCAGTTGTCTTCGAAGAAGCGCGAGTAGTCGGCGTCGCGCTTGGATTTGCGCCACATGTCGAACGCTTCGTCGATCACCAGCATGCCCAGTTCGTCGGCCGCCGCCAGGGTGGCATGGCTGGCCGGGTTGTGTGCGCTGCGGATCGCGTTGTAGCCGGCATCCTTCATCAGCGCCACCTTGCGCCGGTCGGCATCGGGGGAACCGGCGGCGCCCAGCATGTAGTTATCATGGTGGATATTGCCGCCCTTGAGCAGGTATTTCCTGCCGTTGATGCGCAGGCCGTTTTCGGCATCGACGGTCACCGTGCGAATGCCGAAGCGGGTGCGGCGCGTGTCCTTCAGCACGCCGGCCACGCGCACTTCCTGCACCAGCGTGTACAGGTTCGGCGCATCGGGCGACCACAGTTTCGGGTTGGCGACCACGAAGCGATGGGCGATATCGGCCTTGCCGCGTGCCGGAATCGTCAGCCGGCGGCGTTCCTCCGCCACGACGCCACCGTTGCTGCCCACCAGTTTCGACACCACCTCGACTTTCGCGGCGGCGCCGGTGCGGTTGCTGATGGACGCCTGCACGTCGACTTTGCCTTTCCCGGGCGAGGCGCTGCGGGTGCTGGCGAACACGCTGTCCGGCGCCACGTGCACCGGGTCGAGCAGGTCCAGCGTGACGGGCCGGATCAGGCCCGAGCCGGCATACCAGCGCGACGACGGATCGGCGTGGTTGATGCGCACGGTGATCACGTTGTCACCCGCTTTCGCCTTGCCGGTCAGGTCCAGCGTGAACGCCGTGTAGCCATAGCGGTGCTTGCCCACGTGCTCGCCGTTGAACCAGATATCGGCATCCATGTAGACGGCTTCGAAGTTCAGGCGCAGCACGCGCGCCGCATCCGCCCCGTCCAGCGCCAGGTGCTTGCGGTACCAGCCCTGCCCGCCCGGCAGGTAGCCGGAATCCTGGCCGCCCACGGCGTTCGCATCGAATGGCGGCGTGCCGTCGGCCTTGTCCATGATCGCGAAATCGTGCGGCACCGCGACCTTGCGCCAGCCGCCGTCGTCGAAGCCGGCCTGGTCCGCGCCCTGCGCCGCGCCTTTCTGGAACAGCCAGTCCTGCGACAGGCTGCGCTGTTCGGCGGCGGCATGGCCGGAGAGCAGCGCCATGGCCAGGGCAAGCGGCAGCAGCCGGCGCCACGGTGCGGGAGGAAGCAGAGTCATTCGGGCAAGTCCTTACGTTTCGATAAAAATCTTTCAATCGTAGCAGCTTGGCAATTCATCCAGGTATTCCATTTTTCAGGTGAGGAATACCGAGTTGGCATAGCGTGGCTTTTCCCGCCGCCCATTTTTCAACCCGGTGATTATTTGCCGATCTGCCAATGCGCGCCCTCGCCGATTTCCTAAGATGCCTCTGCAAAGACAGGCGACATCGACCACACGAGGAGAGAACATGCAGACCCCGACAAGAACCGCCCGCAGCGAATTCCGGATGACCGCCCTGGCACTGGCCGCGGCCCTGCTGGCATCGTCCGCG
>DASVVD010000418.1:0-3108 GCA_036386715.1 Pseudoduganella sp. | reverse complement strand
AGGTATGCCCATGCCAGCGCCGCGCCGCATTCGGCATCGAACCGGATGGCCTGGTCGACCACCGCCGCCAGGCCCGGGTTGCTGCGGCGGTCGTCGCGATCCGCGCTGCTACCGTCCTTGACTGCGCCGCTACCTGTACCATTACCTGTACCGCTGCCTGTACCGTTGCCTGTACCATTACCTGCGCCGCTGCCTGCGCCGCCGCGAGCGGTTTTCACTCTACTGCCGGGTCTGTCCGAAGTCATTCATGCTCCCCATCGTCACGCAGATAGCATCCACCGTTGCTAACCGCAAGTCAAGCTGGCTCATGAATTAATTGTAACTGTCGAGGTTGCCTGGCGCCCGCTGTGCGCACGTTGGCCGGTAATGCTGCCGAATTCCCCGAACGGCACGGCCGGCGAAACTACACGCTTGCCGATTGCAATTAAAGAATTTTTAGTGCAAGATGGTAACCATCCGCCGACCATGATGTCGTCGCGCGGAACGAGTTCCCTTCCGCACCTCCGCGGGGACGCCGCTCCTGGCGCATCTCACCACCACCGGTACCGAATCCGACGCATCCGCCTTCGCATTCATACCGGCCGACAGGCCCGATCCGGGCTGTGAACTGCAACCCTCTGGAGTACGTTATGACCCTTGCCGCCAATCCGAACGCCAGTGCGACCGCGAACGACGACGCACTGCTCGACTATGAACCAAACCGCCTGCTCGATCACCTGGTCGACCGGCTGAACCTGAAAAACGATGCCGCGCTGGCCCGCCTGCTCGACGTGGCGCCGCCCGTGATCAGCAAGATCCGCCATTACCGCCTGGCAATCGGTGCCTCGATGCTGATCCGCATGCATGAAGTCTCCGAGATATCGATCGGCAACCTGCGCATCCTGATGGGCGACCGCCGCGGCAAGTTCCGCGTGGCATTCTCGCAGAATGACGTGCCGGGCACGAACCTGCGCGCAGCCTGATCCGCCACCCATCGGAGAGGGGCGGCCACCGGTACGGTAGTTTGATGCAATAAGGCAACAAGACGGATTATCCCATGGCAGTATCGCCGCGGGCGGCCGAACCTGCGCTACACTGGTGCATGCCGCCGTCCGTGTCCGCCACGGGCTGCCGCCTGTCCTTCCCGCGAACCCGTGCCCCCGGTTCCTGAGCTGGCGCCGGGCATCCCCCAGTCCCCGCGCTTTTTATCTCCAATCAGGAATATTCGATGTCCGGTTACCCGGGGAGCGTGCGCCCCTCCATTTTCGTGCGGCTGCTTCCGCGCCGCCGCCTCGGCAGTTGGCTGGCGCTGTGGCTGGCGCTGTCAGTGCTGCTGTCGACGACCGTGCTGGTCGTGGTGCTCGGCCATCTTGCGGCTGTCGAATTGCGCAGTGCCGTGGGCGCGGGCCTGGCCGCGCGGGCACGTTATGCCGCCCAGCAGCTCGATGCCACGATGTATGAGCGTTATCGCGAAGTCGAGCTGCTGGCCTCGCGCGGCGACTTTGGTTCGGCCGCGGTGCCGTTGACGGCGAAGCGCGGCATTGTCGAGCACCTGCAGGGCAGCTATCCGCTGTATGCATGGATCGGCCTGGCCGGCCGTGACGGCAAGGTCATGGCGGCGACGGGTGGCATGCTGGAAGGGGCCGACGTGGCGAAACGGCCATGGTTCGGCGGCGCGCTGGCCGGCCGCCACGTGCAGGACGTGCACGATGCCAGGCTGCTGGCGAACCTGCTGCCGCGCGAGGAGGGCGGGCCGCCGCGCTTCGTCGACGTGGCATTTCCCGTGAAGGATACCGCTGGCCGCATCCAGGGCGTGCTTGGCGCGCACCTCAACTGGCGCTGGGCCGAGCAGGTGCGCCTGCAGCTCGATGCCGCCGGCGGCAACGACGCGGAAACCCTGATCGTGGACCGCGACGGCAAGGTGCTTGCCGGCCCGGCTGGATTGACCGGCACGGCGGTGCCGCCGGCCATCCTGGCCATGGCGCGCAGCGTCAATCGCCGCCACGTGGAGGCACAGTGGCTCGATGGCCGCGCCTACCTGGTGGGTGGCGCGGCCACGCACGGCCATGGCAGTTATCCCGGCATGGGCTGGATCGTGCTGACGCGGCAGGACACCCGCACGGCGTATGCCCAGGTCAACAGCCTGCAGGTGCGGGCGATGCTGGTAGGGCTGGCGGTGGCGCTGGCGTTCTCGCTGGTGGGCTGGCGCGTCTCGCGCCGCATCACGCGGCCGCTGCAGAAAGCGGCCGCGCTGGCCGCCGCGATCGAAGGCGGCGCCGGTCACTCGATCAGCGTCCCGCGCGGCAGTTTCGAGGAACTGGCGGTGCTGACGGGGGCCGTCAACACCAGCCTTTCCCGGTTGAAGGAACACGAGCGACAGCTCACCGTGGCGAATGCGGACCTGGAACAACGGGTGGCCCAGCGCACGCGGGACGTGGCGCAGTCGCTCGACTCGGTGCGGCGCAACGAGGCGCGTATCCGGGCCATCCTGGAGACCGCGCACGACGCGTTCATCGGCATGGACAGCGCCGGCTGCATCACCGACTGGAACCCGCGCGCCGAACAGCTGTTCGGCTGGACCTGCGGCGAAGTGACCGGTCGTGCCATGGAAGACGTGGTGGCGCCGGTCGCCCTGCGCGCCGCGCACCGGGCCGGCCTCGAACGGTTCCTGGCGGGCGGCGCGGCGCGCGTGCTGGGCCGCCGGGTCGAATTGATGGCGCTGCGCCGCGACGGCAGCGAGTTTCCCGTGGAGATCAACTTCGGCGAGTACTGGAGCGACGGGCAGCGGTTCTTCGCCGGCTTCATGACCGACATCACGGAGCGGGTGCGGGACCAGGAGGCGCTGCAGTTCCAGACCACGCTGCTGCAGGCGCAGAGCAACGTGGCCATCGACGGCATCCTGGTGTCGCACCAGGGCCGCGTGCTGAACATGAACCGGCGCTACGCCGAAATCTTCAACGTTCCCGAGGAGCTTCGCCCGCCCGAGCGTTGCGTGGAGATGTTCGCCTGGGCCACGCGCCAGGCCGCCGACCCCGACGGGTACCGCCGGACTATCGAGGGGCTTCGCGAGGACTTCAAGACGGTGCACCGCGACGAGGTGCTGCTGGCCGACGGGCGCGTGCTGGACCG
>DASVVD010000417.1:0-4981 GCA_036386715.1 Pseudoduganella sp. | reverse complement strand
GGGCGTCGGCAACATCATCAAGAACGAAGTGCTGTTCCGGCTGAAGATCCACCCGTTGTCGACGGTGGGCGCGCTGCCGGCCGCCAGGCTGCGCGAACTCGTGAAGCAGGCCCGCCAGTACAGTTTCGAATTCCTCGAGTGGAAGAAGGCCTTCGTGCTGAAACAGCACTGGCTCGCCCACACCAAGCGGATTTGCCCACGCTGCAACATTGCCTTCCACAAGGCGCACTTGGGCAAGACCAAACGCCGCACTTTCTGGTGCGAGCGTTGCCAGAAACGCTACGGCCCGGTGTTGTAAAGCCGTAGCGCACATACTGTTTCCTGTTGTCAATAGGAGGAGTGGCGCATACAATCGGGGCATTCTGCCCACAAAACGGGCATGTTTTCATTCCCTCATTCGCGAAGCCGCCATGTCCTTCCTGTCTCCCGCATCGCCCAAGCTGCCGCCCTGGAAAGTCCTGCTGGTCGACGACGAGCCCGACATCCACGACATCACCAAGCTGACGCTGGCCCGCTTCCGGCTCGATGGCCGTGCGCTGACGTTCCTGCACGCCTACAGCGGCGCGCAGGCCAAGGAAGTGCTGGCACGCGAAAGCGACATCGCCCTGGTGTTCCTGGACGTGGTGATGGAGCGCGAGGACAGCGGCCTCGAAGTGGCGCGCTGGATGCGGCAGGACCTGGACAACCAGTTCACCCGCATCGTGCTGCGCACCGGCCAGCCCGGCCAGGCGCCGGAGGAGCGCGTGATCGTCGATTACGACATCAACGACTACAAGGAAAAAACCGAACTCGATCGCACCAAGCTGTTCACCACCACCTTCGCGGCGCTGCGCGCCTACCGCGACATCATGAAGGTGGAGGAAGCGCGCCAGCAGCAGGTGCACTACCGCGAAGGGCTGGAACGGGTGATCGCCGCCTCGACCCATATCTTCAAGCAGCGCAGCCTGAAGGACTTTGCCAGCGGCCTGCTGCAGCAGGTGGTGGCGCTGCTGCGCCTCGAGCACAGCATGCTGCTGCGGCTGCGCGGTGCCACCGCGATCGCCGGCGAAGGCGATTTCGAGGTGCTGGCCCAGATTGGCGAGGAAACGCTGCTCACCCCGGCGCTGCTGGTCCAGCTGCAGGCCGCCGAACGCAACCGCATTTCGCGGCTGGAAGGCGACATCTATGTCGGCTACTTCCCGAACCGCAGCGGCAAGGCTTCGCTGCTGGTGCTCAAGGGCGTCGACGAGATTTCCGAGATCGACACCAAGCTGCTGGAGATCTTCTGCAGCGACGTGGCGATCGCCTTCGACAATATCCTGCTGAGCCAGGAGATCACCGATACCCAGGCCGAGCTGATCATGCGGCTCGGCGACGTGGTCGAATCGCGCTCCAACGAAGCGGGCAACCACGTGCGCCGCATGGCCGAGGTGTGCCACCTGCTGGCCAAGGCGTCCGGCATGCCGGACGAGGAAACCGCGGTGCTCAAGCATGCCGCGCCGATGCACGACATCGGCAAGATCGCCACGCCGGATGCCGTGCTGCTCAAGCCCGGCAAGCTCGATGCGGACGAATGGGAAATCATGAAGCAGCACCCGGCCGTGGGCCTGTCGATCCTGGACGGCTCGCAGCGCCCGATCCTGAAGGCGGCCGCCGTGATCGCCCACCAGCATCACGAGAAATACGACGGCACCGGTTACCCGCAGGGGCTCAAGGGTGAGGAAATCCACCTGTACGCCCGCATCGTCGCCGTGGCGGACGTGTTCGACGCGCTGATGCACAAGCGCGTGTACAAGGATGCCTGGCCGGTCGACCGCGTGATCGACTACCTGCGCGAAGTCGCCGGCCACCATCTCGACCCGCGCTTCGTGGAACTGCTGATCGAGAACGTCGACGAGGCGCTGGCGATCACCGAACGCCTGCCGGACTGATTGTCAGACTGACTGCGCGGCCCGGCCCGGGATCAGCGCTTGCGCTGGTCGCGCGGGAAGCGCAGCTTGTAGTGCAGACCCATTCCCGGCGCGCTGGTGGCCCGGATCGTGCCGCCCAGCGGGCCGGTAGCGAGGTTGTACAGGATGTGCGCGCCCAGCCCCGAGCCGCCGCTGCCGCGCTTGGTGGTGAAGAACGGATCGAACATCTGGCCCAGCGTCTGCTGGTCCATGCCGATGCCGTCGTCGCTGTAGTCGAACGCCACGTGATCGCCGTCGAGGCGGCCGCTGATGCGGATCGTGCCCGGCTGGTCTTCGCCGAAGCCGTGTACCAGCGAGTTCTCGATCATGTTGGTGA
Source organism: Pseudoduganella sp. (assembly GCA_036386715.1). Taxonomy (GTDB): domain Bacteria; phylum Pseudomonadota; class Gammaproteobacteria; order Burkholderiales; family Burkholderiaceae_D; genus Rugamonas. The sequence continues at coordinate 2,716 of DASVVD010000417.1, read as the reverse complement.
CGATCTGCGACACCGCGCCGGGGAAGCTGTCCAGGTTGATGTCCGCCGGGCAGTCCACCTCGACCCTGATCGGCTTGCCCTTCAGCTTGGGCTGCAGCGACAGCAGCACTTCGGCCACGTATTTCGCCAGGTTGAAGTGGCGGATGTTCTCCGACGACTGGTCCACCGCCACCTGCTTGAAGCTGCGCACCAGCGCCGCGGCGCGCTGGGTGTTGCTGGTCATGATCCGCAGCGACTGGTCGATGGTGTCGAAGAAGGTGTTCAGCGTTTCCTCGTCGAGCCGGCCTTCGGCCAGGTCTTCACGCGTCAGTTTCAGTTCCTGCACCAGGTGCGACGTGGCGGTCACGCAGATGCCCAGCGGCGTGTTGATCTCGTGCGCCACGCCGGCCACGAGCCGGCCGAGCGATGCCAGTTTTTCCTGCCGCACCAGTTCCGACTGCGCATCCTGCAGCTGCGTCAGCGCATGGTTCAATGCGCCGTTCTGCTGTTCCAGCGATGCCCTGGCCTGGTCCAGCCGCAGCGTGCGCTCCTGCACGGCGCGCTCGAGCCGGTCCATGCTTTGCAGGCCCTGCAGCGCGGACGACACCTGGCTGGCGATCAGCGCGAACAGCGCCTGGTCTTCCTCGCTGTACGTATGCTCGCTGTCGTAGCTCTGGATCACGATCGCGCCCAGCGGCTGGTGGTTCTGGTCCAGCAGCGGGCAGCCGATATAGTGCTCGGCGATCGTGCCCCGGCCAAAGGCGGCCCCCTGCTCGCGCGACAGGTGCTCGGCCGCCGTCATCACCAGGCAGCGGCGGTTCAGGATCACCCATGCCGTCGGCGATTCGTCCGGCGAGGCCAGGTGCGTCAGTTCCTCGGGATCGGGCGGGGTATCGGCTTCATCGACGTAATAGACGAAGCGCACCGCGTTCGGCGCGCCGTCGCGGTCGTTCAGCGCCACATAGAAATTGGCCGCATACATGATGTGCCCCAGCGCGCCGTGCACGGCACGCAGGAATTCGACGATATCGGTGCAGCGCGTGGACAGCTGGCCGATTTCCAGCAGCATGGCCTGGACGGCTTCGAGACGGCGGAGGCGGTCTTCCATCGGATTTCCCTGAATGATTGATGCAAAAATAAATGCAGTAGGGAAATATAACAGGCGCCTTGGCCGGGGGCCAGCGAAGCCGCCCAAAAACAACAGCGATGGCTGCTCAAGGTCCGCTCAAGGTCCGCTAAGGCTTCCGGTAGCCGCCTTCGATCCATGTCGTGGCGCTGGTGACGGACAGCTTGAAGTCCGGGCGCGTGCGCACGGACGCCAGTTCGTCGCCGTATTCGTCGACCGCGGTCAGCGTGGCATACGGATCATCCTCGTCCGGCGTGATGACCAGCCTGACGGTGACCGCCGCGCCCTCCTCGGTGGTGACGCGCACCGATTTGTGCAGCCGCGCATGCAGCTGCTGCTCATGGCGGCGGAGCACCTCGTTGGCGGTCTTGACCAGCGTGTGGAATGCGGAGATATCGAGCGGCTTGGGGTTTTTCTTGTCGCGCCCCATCGTCCACGGACCGACCAGGGCCGGTTCCGGCTCGCCATCCTTGATCATCGCCACGGCCCAGCCTTCATCGTCATCGTTCTTGATGACGCGGGCGGTCCAGCCCTGGCCCTGCCAGACGCGGGCTTCCTGGATCAGCGCATCCTCGGGTTCTTCGCGAGACGGTTCCTGCGGCTCGATCAGATCGTTCATGGGTCCTCTCGGTAATTACTGTATAAATACCCAGTAGTATAACAGCTCCCGCACCAAATATGGGAGCGCCCCGCACGCCACATATGGGGGATGCCGGTGATGCAACGCGCGCCGGACAATAACGGCATGAAAACCTCCACCCCGCACCGGTCCTTGCCGCGCTTTCTCGTCATGTTCGGCTGCGCCGCCATGGCGCCCGCTACCCACGCCCAGCAGGTGCAGGTCTATGGCCGCCTGAACGTATCGCTCGAGGCGGCGCGCGCCCCCGGCGTTTCCGTGGAACGCATGGTCAACAACCGCTCGGTGCTGGGCTTTCGCGGCACCGAGGACCTGGGCGGCGGACTGAAGACGCTGTTCCAGATCGAAGGCACGCTGGCGCCCGACACCGGCGCCGGCGAGATCGCCCGGCGCGACACGCGCGTGGGGCTGGAAGGCCCGTTCGGCACCGTGTTCGCCGGCCACTGGGTCACCGCCTACAACGGCGCCACCTCCAGCCTCGATCCGTTCTATCCGACCACGGCGGGCTACATGAGCATCCTGGCCAACGGCTCGGCCTCGTCCACCGACAACGTCACCGACGTGGCTTCGTTCGACCGCCGCCAGGCCAACAGCGTGCACTGGTGGTCGCCGCGATGGCGCGGCTGGACGCTGCGCGCCACGCACGGCCTGTCCGAGGAACGCCCGGCCAGCGCTGCGCGGCCGTCGCTGCTGTCGCTGGCGCTGATCCATGACGCCGGGCCGCTGTACGTGGCACTGGCCCACGAGCGTCACCACGAATACCACGGCCCCGGCACCGTCGATACCGGCACGAAGGCGGCGCTCGGCTACCTGTTCGGCACCACGCGGCTGTCGCTGGTGGCCGAACGCCTCGAATACGAACTGCCGGCCAGCCGGCTGGCGCGCAACGCGCTGTACGTGTCGCTGAGCCACCAGGCCGGGCGGCACGGCCTGCGCGCCAGCATCGGCAAGGCCAACGATGGCCACGGCAGCGG
>DASVVD010000416.1:0-3191 GCA_036386715.1 Pseudoduganella sp. | reverse complement strand
GGGCAAGGTGGCATGCAGCATAGTGTTCTTTCATTGATGGTTCAGCAAATACGCGTCCAGCGACAAACTTGTTCAGCTATAGCTCGGGTTCCAGCGCAGCAGCCGGCGCTCCAGTGCGCGGGCGACCAGGTCGGCCAGCTTGCCGAGGATGGCGTACAGCAGGATGCCGACGAGCACCACGTCGGTCTGCAGGAATTCGCGCGCGTTCATGGTCATGTAGCCGATCCCGGCCTGGGCGGAAATCGTTTCCGCCACGATCAGCAGCACCCACACGAGGCCCAGCGAGAAGCGCACGCCGACCAGGATCGACGGCAGCGCGCCCGGCAGGATCACGTCGCGGTACAGCGGCCAGCCCTTCAGGCCATAGCTCCTGGCCATTTCGATCAGGCCCGCATCGGTGGCGCGGATGCCGTGGAAGGTGTTCAGGTAGACCGGGAAGAACACGCCCACCGCCAGCAGGAACAGCTTGGCCGTCTCGTCGATGCCGAACCACAGGATCACCAGCGGGATCAGCGCCAGGGCCGGAATGTTGCGCACCATCTGCAGCGTGGTGTCGAGCAGCGTTTCGGCCTGGCGGAAGGTGCCCGTCAGCAGGCCCAGCAGGAGGCCGAGGCCGGCGCCGACGGCAAAGCCGGAAGCGGCGCGCCAGAGGCTGGTGCTCAGGTGCTGCCACAGCTCGCCGGAGGCGGCCAGCGTCCAGAACGCGGTGGCCACGGCCAGCGGCTCGGGCAGGATCCGGCTCGACAGCCAGCCGGCACGGGCCGACACTTCCCATGCCAGCAGCAGCAGGAACGGCAGCAGCCACGGCGCCAGTGCCGAGCGCACGCGCGGCCAGACCCGCGAGGGCGCGCGCCCGGCGGGCCGCGGCGCCGCGATCGAAGCGTGAGCTTGGGTCGTACTCATCCTACGCCGCCTTCTTCGGAACGATATCGGTGGCCATCACTTCGCCGAACGGCCCGGTGATCGAGACTTCGCCCTGCTCTTTCCCCTTGCCGAGGAGCGGGAACACCAGCTCGGCGAAGCGGTACGATTCTTCCAGGTGCGGGTAGCCGGAGAAGATGAACGTCTCGATGCCCAGGTCCTGGTATTCGCGGATGCGCGCTGCCACCGTTTCGGCATCGCCCACCAGTGCCGTGCCGGCACCGCCGCGCACCAGGCCCACGCCGGCCCACAGGTTCGGCGACACTTCCAGCTTGTCGCGCTGGCCGCCGTGCAAGGCGGCCATGCGCCGCTGGCCTTCCGAATCCATGCGGGCGAACGATGCCTGGGCCCTGGCGATCACGTCGTCGTCCAGGTGCGAGATCAGCTTGTCGGCCGCCTGCCACGCTTCCTCGCTGGTTTCGCGCACGATCACGTGCAGCCGGATGCCGAATTTCACGGTACGGCCATGCTCGGCGGCGCGGCGGCGGATGTCGGCGATCTTCTCGGCCACGGCGGCGGGCGGCTCGCCCCACGTCAGGTAGACATCCATCTGCTCGGCCGCCAGCTCGTGCGCCGCTTCCGACGAACCGCCGAAATACAGCGGCGGATAAGGTTTCTGCACTGCCGGATACAGTGTCTTGGCGCCTTTCACCTGCAGGTGCTTGCCCTCGAAGTCGAAGCCGGCATCGCCACCCTCGCCCGACAGCGCGCCGCGCCAGATGCGGATGAATTCATCCGAGATCTCGTAGCGCTCGGCGTGATCGGCCGTCAGGCCGTCCGCTGCCAGTTCGGTGGGATCGCCGCCGGTGACGACGTTGATCAGCAGCCGGCCGTTCGACAGCCGGTCGAACGTGGCGGCCATGCGCACTGCCAGGCCGGGCGTGGACAGCCCCGGCCGCACGGCGACGAGGAACTTCAGGTTCTTCGTCGCGTGAATGAGCGAGGATGCGACTACCCAGGCATCCTCGCACGAGCGCCCGGTGGGCAACAGCACGCCGTCGTAGCCCAGCGTGTCGGCCGCTACGGCCACCTGCCGGAGGTAGTCGGCATCGACGGCGCGCGCGCCTTTCGACGTGCCAAGGTAACGGCTGTCGCCGTGGGTGGGAATGAACCAGAACAAATTCAACGACATGACCAACACTCCTGAATAATGATGTATAGCTGACTGCGCCTGCATGTGCCTGCATGTGCCTGACTGTGCAGGATCGCGATGGTTACTTTGCCGATGCCAGCACGGCATCCTTGATGGCGATGGGTTTCGGGATCAGCTTCAGGCCGGCGAAGGCGTCGGCGATCTTCTGCTGTTCGCGCAGCACCTCGGCCGACACGGGCTTCACGCCGTAGCTGTAGCGGGATGCGGCCAGCTCGACGACGGCCGGATCGAGCCCGGTCTGCGCGGCCAGGATCGCCGAGACTTCCCTGGCGTTGTCGCGGCCCCAGTCGTCGACCTTGGCGATTTCCTCGAGCAGGATCTGCTGCAGCGCCGGGTTGCCGCGTGCCCACTCGCGCGCGGCGAGATAGAACTGGTGATTGGCGACCAGCCCCTTGCCGTCGACCAGCACGCGGGCACCGAGCTGCTTCTGCGCGGCGGCGAAGAACGGATCCCAGATCACCCAGGCATCCACCGCGCCGCGCTCGAACGCGGCCCTGGCATCGGCCGGCGGCAGGTAGATCGGCTGGATATCCTTGTAGGCCACGCCGGCCTGCTCCAGCGCCCGCAGCAGCAGGTAGTGCACATTGGAGCCCTTGTTCAGCGCCACGCGCCTGCCTTTCAGCTGGGCGACACTGGTCAGCTTCGAATCCTTCGGAACGATGATCGCCTCGCTGTGCGGCGATGGCGGCTCGTTGCCCACGTAGACCAGGGCGGCGCCGGCGGCCTGCGCGAAGATCGGCGGCGCTTCGCCCACCGTGCCGAAGTCGATGCTGCCGACATTGAGGCCTTCGAGCAGTTGCGGGCCGGCCGGGAACTCGGTCCACTGCACCGTCACGCCCTGCGGCGCCAGGCGCTTTTCCAGCGTGCCGCGCCCTTTCAGCAAGGTCAGCGTGCCGTATTTCTGGTAGCCGATGCGCAGCACCTTGCCTGCCTGCGCCTGGGCCAGGCCAGGTACCAGCCCGGAAAAGGCGGTGGCGAAGGCGGTCGACAGCAACAGGCCCAGCGTGCGGCGCCGGCCCGGGGTTTTCAGCTGCTGCGTCATCATGCGGCCTGCGACGTGTAAGGGTGATCCTGCAGCGAACGCACTGGCGCGCGCGCCGCCTCTTCGGCCGCGGTG
>DASVVD010000415.1:0-2717 GCA_036386715.1 Pseudoduganella sp. | reverse complement strand
CCGACGATGGAGGAAGCGGGCCGCTGGGCGCTGGTGCGCCGCGCGGACGGCGTGACCGTCACGGAACGCAGCGGCGATTTGGTGAACGGCGCGGTGAACGACGCGGTGAACGGCGTGGTGGACCCGGCGGACGGCAAACAGGCATCGGCACGCCCGGCGCCGGCCCGCAGGCCACGCACCGATCCGCAAACGCTGGAACATATCGCCATGACGCTGCTGCGCCGCTACGGCGTGATGTTCTGGCACCTGCTGGAGCGCGAGGCGGGCTGGATGCCGGCATGGCGCGAACTGCTGCCCGTCTACCACCGGCTCGAAGCGCGCGGCGAGATCCGTGGCGGGCGCTTCGTGGCCGGCCTGTCCGGCGAACAGTTCGCGCTGCCCGAAGCCATCCCGCCGCTGCGCGAAATGCGCCGCCGGCCGCACGACGGCACGCTGGTGCCGGTTTCCGGCATCGATCCGCTGAACCTGTGCGGCACCCTGCTCCCCGGCAGCAAGGTGCCCGCGCTGGCCGGCAACCGCGTGCTGTTCCGCGACGGGCTGCCGGTCGCCACGCTCATTGCCGGCAAGTTCGCCTACCTGCAGTCGCCCTCGCCCGCCGAGCGCGAGCTGCTGCATGCGAGGCTGGTGGCGCAGCGCTGATGCTTGCCCAGTTGGCGCCGATGTCCAGCGGCGCCTTCGCATGCCTGCCTCGCTGCCTGGCTGCCGTGGCAGGCGATCGGTCGCCAATGCGGAGGTCACCAGCGCCTATCCCACATTCGGTTAGTTGCAATTTTGCGCCCATGTGCCAGCCTGGCTCGTGGACCGATGGCGGCACGGTCGACGCAAGCCATGGCCGCTCGACTTGACCCGGCTGATATGGCAGCAATCCAGTCAACCCGTCAGCCGAGTACGGCAACCTCGCGGTCAGTAGCCGCGGCCGGCGCTTGCCGGGCACGCAGTGCCGCAAGCGTGTCACGAATGCCCTCTGCGTAGGACGTCTTCGCGATCGGACCGATCAGGCGCTGGAGGTCGCCGTCGTCCAGGATCACCGGTTCCGTCAGCAGGTAATGCATCTCGCTTATCTCCCGCAACATCGGCTTGAACAGGCCGAGCACGCGCAGCATCGTCTTGCCGGCGACGCGCACGCGCACACGACGGCCCGCTTGCCGCGAAATTTCGTCGACCAGGTCCTGCTGCGTTGTCGCCCCGGCGCCCGCGAGGTGCCAGGTACGGCCCCAGGCGGCAGGCTCGGCCAGCAGGCGCACGACCACCGGCCCCACGTCCGGAACGAAGACGAACTCGTGCGGCAGGTCGACCGGGCCTATCAGGTCGGCGGTGCCGCCATCGAACGCGGCCCGAAATGCGCTGGCCAGGTAGCTCTTGTCGCCCGCGCCGGGGCCATAGAAATCGGGCAGGCGCAAGACCGTGGCGTCGATCAGGCCCTTGGCGTGGGCGTCGAGGAGCAGGTCCTCCTGGTCCTTGCGCATCTTTCCCTTGAAGGTGTGGGGCTCGCGGGGATGGTCCTCGCGTACCGGCATGGTGTGCGGACGGCCATACGGATAGACGGTGCCGATCAGGCATATGCGCTTGACACCTGCGGCGATCGCGCCGTCCAGCGTCTTGCGCATCAGCTCGGGATGCAACGCGAAGCGGGTGTAGTCGACGCCAACCATATAGATGATCGTGTCGATTCCCTGCGCGGCCTTGCGCACCGAGGCGGGCGAGTCAGGGTCCCAGGTCGCGATCCCGGCCAGCGGGTCGGCACCGAAGTCGCGCTCGAGTGCCGCCCGGTCACGGCCGACGACACGGTATGGCACGCCTTGCGCCGAGAGGCTGCGGGCAACAGTATTACCGATGGCGCCAGTAGCGCCGAACAGGGCGATTTTTTGCGGGATGCGTGTCATGGTATGGCTCCTTGGAAGGTCGATGAAAGATGTTCAGGCGGCTCGGGAAGCCGACTGGCGCAGGCGTGCGAGCAGTTGATCGAATACAGGCCGCACCGGCACGCGCAGCCAGATCTCGAGCGCGACGACCGCCAGCGCCAGCGTGGCCAGGCCGGTCAGCCGCGTCCAGCCGGCAAACGAGCAGTGTGCTTCGGCCAGGATGGTGGGCAGGTCGCTGAGGTGAGGAATCATGGTCGTCGTCCTTGCTGGATACGTCGGTCGGATAAATGCATTCTGAGCGTTGCCGAGCCAAATGAAAATCAGCTAGAATCGTCTGGAACCTATACGGAAATGAATGGCATGCCCAGGTCCGAAAGCACATCCGCCGCCCTGAACCGGCGACGCGCAGCGATACCGGCTGAACCGCCCTCGCCTTCAGGCCTGCTCTCGGGGCCAGAGCCCGACTGGGCGTGGTACCGCTCGCTCCTCGCGGTGCTCGACGCCGGCTCCCTGTCGGCGGCCGCGCGCGCGCTCGGACTGACGCAGCCGACGCTGGGCCGGCATATCGACCAGCTCGAGCAGGCGCTCGCCCTGAAGCTGTTCGTGCGCTCGGTCGATGGCTTCGCACCGACCGAGGCCGCGCTCGAGCTGCGCTCTTTCGCGGCGAGCATTGCATCCAATGCCGCGGCGCTGCGTCGCACGGCGGCCAGTCACGGCGACGGGGTACGCGGTACCGTGCGTATCTCGGCCAGCGACGTGATCGGCGTGGAAGTGCTGCCGCCCATCCTCGCAGGCCTGCGCGCGCGCCATCCGGCACTGGTAGTGGAGCTTGTGTTGTCGAACGCCGTGGACGAC
>DASVVD010000414.1:0-12606 GCA_036386715.1 Pseudoduganella sp. | reverse complement strand
TACACTGACGCGTTGCGACCGGCGGCTTTCGCGCCAGAAGCGGCCGTCTACATCAGCGCAGGAAAATTTCTAGATAGTTGAGATGTCGATCTCTAAGATGAATAACCTAGACGACCTTACAGCCTGGATTGCTGCTTACATTGAGGCGGCATTACTCGAAAAACCTGTTCAACCGGACCACCAATATTGGTGGGCCGTGGAGCAGTTTATGGACATGAATACCCTTGAGCAGGCCGAGGCAGGATGGTGCGCAATCCTCGGTATTCTTGGTCGTAAGCCGGAAGAAAAAGTGCTGGGCGTGCTGGCAGCGGGTCCATTGGAAGACTTAATTCACTATTGGGGTCCAAATTTTATCGATCGTATCGAGCAAGCAGCTTGGGACGATGTTCAATTCCGGAATCTGCTAACTGGAGTTTGGCAGAGCAGTAGTGTCGAAATTTGGAACCGTGTTCAGCTCGCAGCATCTGGGCACCGTCCGATACATACTTAACACAGCAGGAAAATCTGCTTCGGAACGGGCGTCGCCTGTCGTGACACTCCGCGTTTTTTATTTCGGCAACATGCTATCCTTTTTCGAGCGGCCGAGATTGGGCAAGAAGCGGTCCTTGGCAGACGGCGCCACCGATCAAGAGAGACCAACGAAAGTCTGCAACATGACGCTAGTTCGACTGATTGTCTTTGACTTGGACGAGACCTTGGTGCATGCGACAGAGGTGCCTTTACACTCCCTCGACGCATTTAGAGTTGGGCCGTATTTTGTCTACATACGGCCGTTTGCATCTGAACTAATCAGGTTCTGTGTATCGCACTTCGAGGTTGCAGTCTGGTCGCCGTCAAGCGAACGCTACGTCGAGGCAGTCTCCGAAAGCTGTTTGGCACTTCATACCCTGTGGCATTCTCGTGGGCGGTTTCGAAGTGCGTTCAGAAAGTGGACCCCAAAAGCAACTGTTATGTGTACATCAAGGACCTACGGAAAGTGTTGAAGCACGGGTATGCGGCAGACGAGATCATTATGATTGACGACAGCCCTGAGAAACTTCAGCGGCAACCTACGCGGCATCTATGCCTATCGGCTTTCACAGGCGATCCGTTGGACACTGAACTTCTTGGCATTATCGAACGAGTCAAGGCAATGGCGGAAATACAGTCAATTACGGTCTAAGAGGAATGTCGCAATGGGGCGGCAGCGGCCCGTCGTGACAATATGATTTTCGCTGCTTGCCTACCTGTTATGCTGGCGAACGGGCCGGTTCGGACAGGAGCGGACGGTCGCATAGAAGATAGTCTTGTATCTGGCCGTGGATTTTCACCTAATATATACGTCATGAGAAAAATTGAAAAGTGCCTCATCGAAGCCCAAAAGAGCTTAGAAATAAAGCCGGGCGATATTTACGAAGACTGTGCCTATCACCCAGTTCTATGTGTCGAAGTCGACTATAAAAATGACGAAATTTGGGGTATCTCGTTGATAGACGGTTCACAACCTCGAAGTTGCAGTGTGCTGCACTGTGGTGTCCGCAAGTTGACTGTAGATGAGGCGTGGGAAATCAAACGGTTTGGCCCGAGTGCCCCTGAGGTTCGACAGCGAGTTAAAAACAAGTGGTGGCCAAGTTAATACACTAGCCAGTTACAGTCTCCACGACTGCTAATGACCGTCTACAATGGGGCTATTATGTTGGAAAGTCGCCCGGCAAATTTTTTCGTTGGATTTTGTTGATGTCGACACATCAACCGCCCTGCGATCGAGCCGTAGTGGCCGTTTTGGACAGTCGAGTTATCGATCTTCCGTTGCCAATGGGAAGTGAAACCGAGTATATCAACAAAATGGGGCGATAGCTGACTGTCGAGACAGCCGGCGAATCCGGTGCGAACCAGCAGTTCGGGCGCTCATCGCTTTAAACGCATCATCGCTGCACGTCGCCAGGCGCGTTGGCCTGGCTTATGAAGCGGAAACCGGAATATACGGCAAAACGGCCGGCCTATAGTCACGTGAGCGTGGAGGCCCGGCTGTTCAGCCCGGGCCTGCAGGGTAAGCCATTTGCCAGGTCCGCTTAGGGCACTTGCTGCACCGTGCCCTGGTCGTACTGGTCGTCATCTGTCTGGCTGGGAGGCATCGCGTTCTGCTGGCTGGATTGCTGGCTGGATTGCTGGCTGCCCTGGCTTGCCACCGCTTCCCCCGTGGCGCCGATATCGCCGGTGCTGCCGGTGTCAACGCCGCCGGCACTGCCCGTTGTCCCCTCACGCGTGCTCTGCTGATTCCCTGCCTTGCTGTCCTTGCTTTCGCTTTGCATCGACATGCTGTCCTCCGTTGTCATGAAATGTGCTTCAACAGTAGCCCGGGACCAGCCACGCACGAATAGTCCTGGAACGGCTGCGGGTGTAGGACCTGATCCACCTTCCGCTTGCGGGCGTTTCAGTGCCTGCCGTCCACGTGCAGCTCGCGGGTGCGTTTCAGAGCATCATCTGCCGGCCCCTTCCGGCACTCTGCGCGCGTGCCCTGGATTTGGCAAGTCGAAGCGCCAGGGCGCGGCCTCGATCAGGTCAGGCAGCGGGAGACAATGCCACCAGCGGCTCCGGTACCGGGCTGGAATGCGCAGCGATCCAGTCGCTCAATTCACGCCCGAACACGCGCAGGCGGGCTGTCTCGACCTGGCGGCGCTTGTATGCGTCGTGGCTGGACGGCCCGCTCATGCTGCGCTGGTGGCTTTCCTGGTCCATCAGCTGCAGTTCGTAGTCGAAGAAAAAGCCCACGTCATAGTCCTGGCCGCAGCACGAACAGCGACCCGGCTGGAAGCACCTGGCGCATTGCAAACGGCTTGTGGATGCAGGCGGCGTGGTCGTCCGCGACGGTCAGGGCGACCGGCCGGAAGCTGGCAACGCTACCGCAGTCCGAATGTGGCCACGTCCACGCTGACCGGCAGTGCCGGTGCCCGCGTTGGCTGCGCCGGTTGCGACCGCAACGGCGCCTGCGAATGCTGCTGCACTACCGGCTGCGCGGGCGTCTCCTGCAGCAGCCCCAGCACGGCGCCGGCCGGGTTGATGCCGGTCGAGGCGTGCAGGCCGGCGTAGGAAACGGTCAGCCGGGGATTCACGTCCAGCACCAGGGCACCGCCTTCGGCCAGGATGAAATCCACGCCGGCATAGCCCCACAGCCCCGGCAGCGCGGCGGCAACCGCCTGTGCCAGTACTTCCAGCTGCGGCGCCAGGCTGGCCAGGCCATTGACGGTGGAGCCGAGAAAGCGGAACTGGTTGTCGTGCACGGCCATGCGTAGCTCGTTGCAACCCAGCACCCGGGCAACGCCATCCCGGCACAGCAGCGAAAGGCTGCCGACACGGCCGGCAACGAACGGTTGCAGCACCTGTTCGCGCCCGCGCTGGGCGGCAGCCGATGCCTGTGCCGCGCCACTGTCATGGAACAGGCGGGTATCGACGCAGCCGGCGCCGTCGTCCGGCTTGGCGACCCAGGCGCCGATGCCGGCCGGCAGGCTGTCGCCGGGACTGAACGTGGCGACGGTGGGCACCCCCGCCCGCTGCAGCGTGGCGCAGGTCGACCGTTTGCTGGCGGCGATCCGCACGGCGTCGGGCGTGCTGCCGAGCAGGATGCGCCGGTGCCGCAGCACGTCCCCCGACAGCCGCTCGAGGATGCCGCCGGCCACCGGGGCCAGCGGCCAGACCGCGTCGGCCGCCAGCACGCATTGGGTGAATTGCCGGTCGAACGGCAAGCCCGCCGGCCGCGCCGCCACGTCGTCGAAGGTCAGCAGTTCGACATCCGGCAACAGCCGCAGGTCCGCGCACAGCGCCCGCAGCATCAGCGCACCCTGCTGGCGCTGCGCCGCCGGCGCTCGCGTGAGCGCGGGCCCCACGGCGCAGCCATAGTCGAACGCGAAAACCTTGAAGGTCGGCATCGTACTGTCTCCGTGGGTGTGGCAGGACATGCCGGACACCGGGGCCAGCGCCGGCATCGCGCCCTGTATTTCAACGCCCGGGACCGCCCCCGACCAGGCGGCCCTGTTCATCCAGCAGCGGCACGCCGTACTCGCCGAGGATGGCGGCGATGCGGCCGCGGTTGTGCTCGATCAGGTCGTCGATGCGCTGTTTCAGGTCCTTGTCGGCGAAGCGGACCGCCATCGCGATCTCGAAATCCAGGCGCATCGCCGGGGTCGAGGCAAGCGGCACGGCGACGATGCGGTGATCCGCTGCCCGCCCGGCGAAATACCCGGCGATCGGCCCCCACACAAAGGCGATATCGACCTTGCCCTGGGCGAGATCGTTTTCGACGATCTGTCCGGGATATTGCTCGGCGTCGCCGGATTGCGCCTGGTACGTGACGATCTGCCCCATCATGCCGTGCGCTAGCAGCCAGTCCGCCACCGGCGAGCCGCCGAACACGCCCAGCTTCAGCTGCGCGCGCTGGGCCGGCGGCAAGGCCAGCAGGTCGTCCAGCGTGCGCACGCCATCGAGCCCCTTGCCGGTGACATATGCCATCGCATACGTGGAACGGTAGTAAGGCTGCGTGACGGCGCCCAGGTCGAACCCGGTTGCCACGCCGGTGATCAGGTCGCACTTGAAGCGGTCGGCATCGGGTTCCCTGGCACGCAGCGTGTTGCGCACGAAGCCCATGCGCTGCGGGAACCAGGTATAGGCAATGTCCCAGCCGAGCTCCTGGGCGAACAGTGCGGCGATGCGGTTCTCGAAGCCGGCCAGGTCGCGGCGCGAGAACGGCAGGTTGTTCGGATCCTGGCACACGCGCAGCACGGGCCGCGTGGCCGATTCCGGAGCTGGCACGGCTGGCGGTGCCGGCTGCGGCGCGGCCAGGGCGCACGAGGCCGCGAGCGACAGCACGGCGGCGCCCAGCAGCGCGCTGCGCCGCCGCGTCATTTGCCGATCTCCTGTAGCTTGCCGGCCAGGATCGCACCGTCCGAACGGCCTTTCAGGTAGGCATACAGGCTGTCGATATTGTCGACGACCAGCTTGCTGCCGTCGAAATTCGGCATGCCCTTGTCGATCCGGCCGTGCAGCACGGTGTTCTTGAAATCGTCTTTCGACAACACCTTCAGGCTGGCCGTCAGCGCGGGGCCGACGGCGCCTTCCTGCTGCGCGCCATGGCAGCGTTCGCACGCCAGCGCGCGCCAGGTACGCCAGCCGCTCAGCGTCTGCGCATCGACCTTGTTGCCGTCCACGACCTGGTAGGGCTGCGCATCGGCCAGCGCGGCCGGTGCCGCGCCGCACAGCAGCAGCACGGCGGCCTGGCCCAGGGTACGGAAGAGAAATTGGATAGTCACTTCGGGGTTCTCCAAAAATTGCCGCGCTAGCGCAGCATGCACGCCGTGGCCGCATCGGCCTGCATGGCCTTGTATTTCGCGGCCATCGACTTGACGGCTGGCGGATCGCGGAACTCCGCGCCGCGTGGCCCTTCCAGCGTCTGGTAGCGCAGCGCGACGGACATCGTCACGTAATCGTCGTAAGCCACCTGCGCGCCGATCCGGTCGATCACGCAGGAGCACTGGTACAGGTGTTCCTGCTTGCCGCCGTGGCGGCTCATGCACTCCAGCACGTACTCGACCCGGGCCACGGTGGGAAAGTCCGACGCAGGCGTGGCAGATGCGGCGGGTGCGGCAGGCACGGCAGGCACGGCAGGCGCGGCGACTGCTGCCAGGGGCACCAGCAGAAGCGCCAGCAGAAATGCGGGCAGCGTCAGCCGTGAGCCCGCCAAGGCCCGGATCGGTGTCATGCGGCGCCCTCCTCAACCGGCCTGGTGCAGCGTGCCCGCCGCCTTGGCCGCATGGGTGGCGATGGCGTCCATCAGCGGCGGCGACAGGCAATCGTAGGGCGGCAGGCCGAGTTCACTCAACCGGGCACGCACCGCGTCCATCTGCTCCGGTGCGGCGCCCGACTCGATGATCGACGAGACGAACGCGGCAAACGTCGGCGGTGCCCAGCCCGGCTCCCGGGACAGTTCCGTGTGGACGAAATCCAGGCCATGGAAAGGGTGCTGAGCGTTCTCGATCCGGCCGTACATGTGCACGCCGCAGCCGCTGCAGGCATGGCGGCTGATGGTGGCGCCCGCATCGGCCACCCGCAGCTTGTGGCCGTTGGCGGTGACTTCGACCTGCTCGCGGCTGACCACCGCGATCTGCGAGAACAGCGAACCGTCCGGCTTCCAGCACTTGGTGCAGCCGCAAGCGTGGTTGTGCGCCACCTGGCCGCCGATGCGCACGGTGACGGGATCGGTGCTGCAGTGGCACGTCAGCGTGCCGCCCTGGAAGCCCGGCGAGGCCGGCTGGATGCCCGCGTCGATCGCGGGATGGATGGGGAGTGCCATGCTGTGTCTCCTTCGTGGTGGATGGTGGATCAATGTTTTGCAGTGGGCTCTCAGTACAGGACGACCGAGCGGATCGATTCGCCCCGCTTCATCAGGTCGAAGCCTTCGTTGATGCGCTCCAGCGGCAGGGTGTGGGTGATCAGGTCGTCGATATTGAGCTTGCCGTCCATGTACCAGTCGACGATCTTCGGCACGTCGGTGCGGCCGCGCGCGCCGCCGAAGGCCGAACCCTTCCACTGCCGCCCGGTGACGAGCTGGAACGGCCGGGTGCTGATTTCCTCGCCGGCGGCGGCCACGCCGATGATGAACGACTGGCCCCAGCCCTTGTGGGTGCACTCGAGCGCCTGCCGCATCAGCGCGGTATTGCCGACGCATTCGAACGAATAGTCCGCGCCGCCACCGGTCAGTTGCACGATATGGTCGACCACGTTGTCCACCTCGCGCGGATTGATGAAGTCGGTCATGCCGAAGCGGCGGGCCATGTCGACCCGGCCAGGGTTGATGTCGACGCCGATGATCCTGTCCGCCCCGACCATTTTTGCGCCCTGGATCACGTTCAGCCCGATGCCGCCCAGGCCGAACACGGCCACATTGGCGCCCGCCTCCACTTTTGCCGAGAACACCACGGCGCCGACACCGGTGGTCACGCCGCAACCGATGTAGCAGGCCTTGTCGAACGGCGCATCGGCGCGGATTTTGGCCAGCGCGATCTCGGGCACCACGGTGTAGTTCGAGAAGGTGGAGGTGCCCATGTAGTGCAGGATGGGTTTGCCGTCGAGCGAAAAGCGGCTGGTCCCGTCCGGCATCAGGCCGCGCCCCTGGGTCGAGCGGATCGACTGGCACAGATTGGTCTTGCGGGACAGGCAGAACTTGCATTGCCGGCATTCCGGCGTGTACAGCGGGATCACGTGGTCGCCGGCCCGCACGGACGTCACGCCCGCCCCGGTTTCCAGCACGATGCCGGCCCCCTCATGGCCCAGGATCGCGGGAAACAGGCCTTCCGGGTCGGCGCCCGACAGCGTGTAGTAATCCGTGTGGCAGATGCCGGTGGCCTTGATTTCCACCAGGACTTCGCCGGGCCCCGGCGGCGCCAGGTCCACCGTCTCGATCGTCAGCGGTGCACCCGCTTTCCAGGCAATGGCAGCTTTGGTCTTCATCGTCTCTCCCTGCAAGGGCCGGGACCATCCCGGCGCCGTGGCGCGGCGCACGGTGGCCGCATGATCGGTAATGGCAAATTGCGTGCCAAGGTTCGCAACACCCTGCGACAGGGACACCGGCGGCACGATCGCATGCCGTGTTGTGCAGGATCGGATCACCTGGCGCGGCAGCTGTTCCATTTCCGGGGCGGTTCAGAAGCGATAGCGCAGGCCGGCCAGGAGCGTGCGCGGCGCACCGGGCGCGACAAAGCGCGCCGGCTCGGCTTCCGCACCCCGGGCAAGTGGCCGCCCGCCGGGAAAGACGTCCTTCGCCACGGTGCCGTAGGTTTCGTAGCGCCGGTCCAGCACGTTGTTGACCCTGGCGAACAGTTCCCAGCCCGGCGCCGGCCGCCAGCTGGCCCGCAGGTGCAGCAAGGCATGGCCGCGAATGCGCCAGTCGGCCCGCTGCGGCGCTTCGCCGTCCTCCGGATCCTCCGTCAGGCCGTCCTCGTTGCCTTGCGTGAGCAGGTTCGAAACTGCCAGTACGTCGGCGCCCACGGTCCAGCCGGCGGCAGGTGTCCAGTCGGTGCCAAGCTTCAAGGTGTGGCGCGGCAGGCCGGCCAGGCGCGTGCCCTTGCTCACCTGCACACTGCGCGCGCCGGTGAACAGTTCGCCGTCGGCGCCGTATACAGCGGCCAGGTAGCTGTAGCTCGCGCGGAATGTGAAATCGCCGGCCTGCACCGTGCCGCCGGCATCGACACCGGCGTGCCGGGTGCACGGGAAGTTCGCGAAATAACCCTGCTGGCTGGTGCCGGTACTGTGGAACAGGATGTCGTCGCGGTTGACCGTGCGGTACAGCGACAGCGTTGCCTCCGCCCTGCCCTGGTGCCAGCGGGCGCCGGCCTCCATGGTCCGCGCCACCACCTGCGCAAGATACGGGTCGGCCTGCAGCCCTACCGGCAGGCGGCAGGGGTGATCGGGATCGGCGCAGCCCAGCTCGATCACGGTCGGCACGCGGTTGCTCTGCGACAGGTTGGCGAACAGCGTCAGCGCGGCATCGACCTGGTGGGCCACGCCGAACGACGGATTGAGCTTGCGGTACGTAAACGCTTCACGCGGCTGCACGCCGCGCTCGTTGGTCAGCGTGTTCGCCACCCGGGCATGCTGGTAGCGCACGGACAGCGTGGCGTAGGTGCCGGGTGCCGCCAGCCACGTATCGGTGGCATAAATCCCTGCCGTGCGCGCCCGGCCGGTGACCGATGACGACGGCTCGCGCGCCTCGTCCGGATCGGCCAGCACTTCGCGCGTGTCACTGAAGAAGCCTGCCTGTTCGAACTGGGCAAAGCGGATGCGGTTGCGGTCCAGCGACACGCCCGTGGCCAGTTGATGGCTGCCCCGCGCGGTGCTCAGCTGGAGGTTGACACCTTCGCCATGCTGGCGCGAGCTGGTGGTATTGAGCACGGCGGGATGGCCGGGTGCTTCGTTCTCCACCTCGTCCGCATTGTCGTCCGCATCGCCGTCGGCATCGTGGTCCGCATCGTCGTCATTCACGTCGCCGTTCACGGTATCGCGCCGGCTGTGGCGCACGTACGCGGTGGCCGCCAGTTCCGTGCCGCCGCCCAGCTGCTGGTGCAGGTTGAACGTGACCTGGCCGAGCTGGTTGCGGGTGCGGTCCGGATGCGTGTACACGGCCCGGCGGTCCAGGTCGTACAGGCCGGGCCCGTCCGCCGAACCACCCGGCAGCAGCCCGTTGCCCAGCAGCCGGCTGCGCCCGCCCAGCAGCGAAACGCTCCAGTCGGTATCGGCCACGGTGCGCCCCACCTTGAGGAACACGTTGCCGAGCCGCCCGGCCGAATGGTCGCGCCAGCCGTCCTCGTCGAACGCGGTCGCGGCCAGCAAGGTATGCCATGCCGGCCCCGCCGTGCCATAAGCCAGGTCCACCCGGCGCCTGGCGCCGCTGCCCGCGGTCGCCTCCACCATCAGCCCGGGGTGGCTGCGGCCCGACTTGGTCGTCAGCGCCAGTGCCCCGCCCAGCGTGTTCAGGCCATACAGCGGGTTCGAACCCGGCACCAGCAGCACCGTGCCGATCGCCGCTTCGGGCACCATGTCCCAGTTGATCACGTCGCCGAACGGCTCGTTGGCGCGCACGCCGTCGAGGTACACGGACAGCCCCTGGCTTGAACCGAGCACCGGCGATGCCCGGTAGCCGCGGAACATGACATCGGTCTGGAACGGGCTGCCGGAAATATCGTTGACGTTGATGCCGGCGGCGTGGCGGGACAGGTAGTCGGCCAGGTTGTCGGCGCGCGCCTGGGTGACCTCCTTGTCGGTGGCACGCAGGACGGCATACGGCAGGCGGTCGCGCTCGATGCCCGCCGCGGACTGCGGCGCGATGCCGATGATTTCCACGATGGGGAGCGGGCCGAGGGGGAAATCCGCTGTACCGGCCCAGGCCGCGGGCGCCAGCAGCATGGTGGCGACCGTCCAGGGAACCCGCCGCAGCCTGAGGGGAAAGTGTCGAGTTTGCCGTCCGGCATACGGAACATTCAATGGGAGCCTCGCTGTTGGGACTGTGCTGAACAGCATCAGTCAGCGAATATCTGCAAATCGCGTGCCATGGAGGGCCGAGCGGGCTGGAGGCTACGTATAGGCCACGTATAGGCCAGGCACGGGCCACGCGCAGGCCGGTTGTGTGCCAAATGTGGGACAGTTGCGTCAGGGAGGGTACAGAAGGTTCGAGGCCCGCCGCTCGATGCGCGCCTGGCCTCACCGGCCATTGCGGTGCTATGTGCCGGCTTGTCCGGGGTGCCATGGCACCCCGGACATCAGGGTGATCCCGCTTCCTTCACCGCGGCGGCAACACGTGCCGGAATGTCGGCTCGATATTCTGCGCGTGCAGGAAGCGCACGATGTCCTCGAGGGTGGCATCCTTCAGCAGCAGATCTTGCCGAACGCCGTTCGCGGACGCCGAGGCCTCGGTATGGCCGGGCAGCTGGCCATGCGGCGTGGCCTGGCTGGCTGGCTGGGCCGGCGCGGGCTGCAGCAGTGCCAGCGCATGCCCGAGCTGTTCGTGGCTGATCGATTGCAGCCCTTGCAGGAAGGCCGCCTGCGCAGCCAGTGGCGGCGCCATCTCCAGGGCTGGCTCGTCCGCGAACGACGCGCCCATGCCGGGATTGATGAACGCGGCCCATTTCCCGCTTGCCTGGCTTTTGCACGGCGGCAGTTCGACCGGTGCCTGCACGCCTTGTGCCGGCAGGACGACATCGGGACAGTAAGCGGTGCGGAGCAGGTCGACGAACTGCTGTGCCCTGGCGACGGTGAGCGGCGCCTCGAATGACAGCCACAAGCGGAATCCGGTGGTGCCGGAGACGCTCACCGCAGGCGCCGGCAGGCCCAGCTCGGCCTGCAGCGCATTGGCGGCTTCGCACAGGCGCTCCCATTGCACATCCCCGTCGCCGGCCGGCCCGTCGAATGGCAGGACGATGGCGCGCACCATGCCATCCTTCACGAGATCGAAGGCGCGGGTGGTGCGCCCGTCGAGATGCTGCTCCAGCCCGTCCGGCATGGCGGCGCCGGGAGGCAGGTACAGGCGGAGCAATTGCGCGATCAGTTCTTGCATGGTGTTTCCCGGTTTTCGTGGACAGGCATTATCGCCGGGATCGGCGGCGGGCGGCTGCGCCCGGTGCACTACAATGACGGTCCACCGTGACGATCCATGCAAAGCCGAACCAACATGAGCACCACCGACCTGCCCTTCCGCGCCACCACTGCCGAAGCCTGCGCCTGGCTCGCGCAGCACACCTCGTCGCCATGGACGCTGGCGCGCCTGCTCGAACACGGGTTGACGCCGTATGTCTGGCTGGACTACGACCCGTCCTTTGCCGAACTGTTCGGCGACGCCAACGGCGGCTATGCGGCGCCGATCTTCTTCGAAGACGACATCGCCCGGCTGGCCGCGGGCAGCGCCGACGTGCTGATCACGATGACGAAGGACGCCTACAAGATTGTGGCGAAGCTGCCTGCGCCGGGGTTCGTGCGGCCGCTCGACGCGCTGCGGTTCCAGAAAAAGGACGTGGAGCGTCTCGCCGGCAAGCTGAAACACGAAGCGGAGGTGGCCGCCCGCCCGCCGCCGGCGCCGGCCGAATCGCCGTTCGGCATCGGCAAGGCGGAGGTGCTCGCGGCATTCGGGCGCCTGGCGCGGCTGGACATGGACAAGGCGCTCGACGACGCGATCGGCATCTTCGGCGACGACGGCGCGCGCGTCAAGGCCAGCGCCAGGAAGTCGAAGCGCAACGCCGTGTGGAATCCGGTAACGCTGGCGCTGGGGTTGCACGACGTGTATGGCGTGCCGCTCGGCCCGTTGAAGCGCGCGTTCGCGTCGCACGACTTCCTGCATGCGTGGCAGGACGACTGGCAGCAGTCGCTTTATTTGCTGGGCAAGTAGCTTTGCTGGACAACTAGCAGGTTTCGGCCGCAGCGGTGCAGCAGGCTGCTCCTGGCAGTGCGTTCCTCCGTTCGCGCACGTTGACCGCCCCCTTGGGTACATGGGGTGGCGTACCCGAAAAACAGCCAAACGCTGATGTGACTGTCGACAGGCCTCCTGGGCGATAGCGTGATATTGCAAAAAGCAGACGGAAATTGGGATGAATTGACCTGAATTGACTTTGGGCTTTTCAGGGGTATGGCACATGCAATACCTTCAGTTCCAAGCGACAGCGAGTCTGTTCGCGCACCGGTAGCAGCCGCGTTTCCAATCGCCTTCAATACTTATTCATCACCCATTCATCACCCATCCAACACTCAGGCGCCGCGCGCCAGCAGCCGGCGCAGCTGGGCCGCCTGGTAGGCGCCGAAGGTATCGCTGAACAGGCAGCGGATCAGCGGGTCGTCGACCACGTCGGCCTCGGCAAGATCGCGCTCCGTATCGGCATCGAACACGGCATCGTTGATGCGCAGGTACATCGACGTCAGCGATTCGCCCTCTTCCAGCGCGGCATACAGTTTCGCGGCGGGGATCTCGGTAGTCCAGCCGGGTGGCTCGCCGCTGTCGTCATGCGTGGCCGGGCCGCCCGGCGCCAGGCGGTAGCGGAAGTGCGTGACATCGCCCGCGTGATCGTAGAGCGACAGCTGCCAGGTGCGCGGCTGGTC
>DASVVD010000413.1:0-4404 GCA_036386715.1 Pseudoduganella sp. | reverse complement strand
GTGGCGAAATTGAGCAGCACCAGGGCGATCGCACCGGCCGCCAGCGGCCATGGGCCGTGCAGCCACGGCGATGCATGCGCCGGCTGCACGTGCGCGGCAATGAGCCGCCCATGGCGGCGCTTTTCGACCACCACCGTGATGGCGGCGATCAGCGCGAACACCAGCCAGTTCAGCGCCAGCGCGGGCGCCAGGCCCAGCGCCTTGACGGCGGAGATCGGTTCGAGCTGCGGCATCGAGGTCCAGAACGGCATGTGCGCGGTGGCGATGACCGATCCGGCAATGAATGCCAGCAGCGTGACGATCATGCGCGTGCTGCCGCCGCCTACCGTGTATAGCGTGCCGGAAGCGCAGCCGCCGCCCAGCTGCATGCCGATGCCGAACAAAAAGGCGCCGACGATCACCGAAGTGCCGGCGGGCGATACTAGGCCGGTGACGGGCGTGCCGAACAGCGTGCCCGCGGCGAGCGCCGGAAAGAACAGCGCCACGCCGATGGCCAGCATCAGCATCTGCGCGCGCAGGCCGGCGCCGCGGCCATCGGCAATGAACACGCGCCAGGCCGACGTGAAGCCGAACGCCGCGTGGTACAGGGCAACGCCGAGCAGCGCGCCGGTCACGTAGAGCGCGGCCTGGCGCGGCCCCACGGCCTGCGCGAGCGCCACCGCGCCGAGGACGATGAGCGCCAGTGCAATGCCGAGCGGTCGTGGGTTGACGGCCGTGCCGCGGGAGAGGGTTGAAACTGTTGAAACAGACATGGAATAATCTGGGTTCGAATTGCGTAACCCGTTATTTTCGCGCGTTTTTTTGTTTCCTGCAGGACGTGGCGCGGTTTTCCTGGCCGGTGGTCTGCCACTGCTCGGCTGCTGCCGGACAGTGGCCGGCCGATATCAGGCGGCGCGCTTTACCGCGGTGACCGGCGCCACGAACGCCAGCGCCTCCTCGAACGATTGCAACACCATGTCGACCCGCTCGGCCACCAGCGCGTGGTCGGCCGGCACGTCTTCGCGCGGCCGTATCGTCACCAGCGGCGCATCGGGCAGGCTCTCGCGCAAGGCCGCAACCGCCGTGCTCCATTCGTCGAACGGCGTATCGATCGGATACCCCACGAACACGGTCGACACCAGGTGCTCGGCGGCCGGCCGCGTTTCGTCGTCGCCGTCGTCCAGCACGATGCTGCGCGCATCGATGCCCGCTTCGCGGAATGCCAGCACCAGCAGCTCGCAGCGGAATTCCTCGCGGATGTTGGCGAAGCCCACGCTGAGGATGATCGAGCGGGCCGGCACGTCGAGCGAGCCCTGCCAGCGCCCCAGCCGCTCTTCGCGCTGGTGGCGCAGGTGGGCACCGATGCTTTCGTTGAGCATCGAAACGGTGAGCCGGCGTGCACGCGCCGCGTTGCCGGCCGCCAGCGTGTCCGCCACCGTGGCGATGGTGGCGCGAAAACGCTGCTCCTGGGCCTTGTCGGTCAGCCCGCTGCGCAGGTCGGCGATCGCCAGCGTCAGGCCGGGCAGCATGACCTGGTCGCAATAGCGCGCCAGCGTGGATTTGCGCAGGAACACGCGGGCACTCTGGATGATCGCGCCGGCATCGCCGGACAGGGCGCGGTGGTAGAAGCGCTGCGCGGCGCTGGCGTCCGGTGCCTCCGCCAGCAGGATGCTGACCGGCTCGAGCCCCTTGATGTAGCGGCCGGCCACCACCAGGCACAGCGTGAGCGGGGTCGACAGCAGCAGGCCCACCGGCCCCCACACGGCGCTCCAGAACAGCGCCGAGACGATCACCGCCAGCGCCGACATGCCCGAGCTGTGCCCATAGACGCGCGGTTCGATCACATTCGCCAGTACCAGTTCGAGCGCCACGAACAGCCCCAGCGCCAGCAGGGCCAGCGACCAGCCCGGATCGACCGCGGCTGCGAACACGGCGATCGCGCCGCCGGCGATCAGCGCGCCGATGTAGGGCACGAAACGCAGCACCGCGCACAGCGCCGCCCACAGCACCGCGTGCGGGATACCGATCAGCCACAGGATCAGGCCGATGACGGCGCCGAACACGATGTTGACCAGGAACTGCGAAAAGAAGAAACGCGAGACCCCCTGCGCGGCATCCTCGAGCCCTTTCAGCGTGCGGCTCACTTCGCGCTGCCCGGTCAGGCGGATCACCCGGTCGCGCAGGTTTTCCTGGTCGAGCAGGATGAAGATCAGCAGTACCAGCACCAGGCCGAGCGCACCGAGCGGGCCGGAAACGATGCCGATGGCCCGGGTCAGCGAATCCTGTGTCGACGTCGGTTCCTGGATCACCACCGGCACCGGCTGGTTGTTGCGGCGCGAGCGCAGCGAGGTGGCGGCAGGTGGAGCGGACGTCACGCCGTCCAGCAGCTCCGTCGGCAGGCGCGACAGCGGCTGTTCGGTCAGCACCTGCACTTCCTTGAGCTTGGCCCGGATCTCGGCACGGTACTGCGGCAGGTCCGTCGTCAGCGCGAACAGCTGGGCGGCCAGCACGATGGCCGCGCCGGCGATCGCCGACACCACGAGGCCCAGCGTGATGAAGACCGACGTGGTCCGCGGCAGGCCCAGCCCGCCGATCGCGCGGATCAGCGGCGCCAGCGCCAGGCTGAGTACCAGCGCCAGCGTGATCGGCTGCAGCACCTCGCGGCCGAAGTGGAGCAGGGCGATCGCACACGTGACGGTGACGATGAAGTTGGACGGGCGTTTCGGGAACATGAGGGGCTGGGGCATCGATATCGGCTGTGCCGCGGGTGAATGGTCACCCTGCGGGTGATGACGTTGAATGGACGAGTCGGGACATGCCGGATGATAGTGTACTTCGGTGCCGATGAGCGCGGGTATCGGCATTGGAGGTGTGCCGGTGCCCGGCGGACGGGCAGGCCTGGGCTCTGCCGGGAACCGATAGTAATAAGTCATCCAGAATTCTTTGAACCCCTGGTAATGTTTGCAGCAGCATCTGTTACAATAATGAAATGCAACAAGTATTGATTGATATCAATAAAATAATCAATACAACATTGCGCGTTTTCCAGTTCGACAACGGGTGCCATCGTCGAGCTGTCGTCGGCCCAAACATCGCCGGCAGTTTTCCCATCCACTGTCCGTCATCTACTGGAGCCTTCGTCATGCGCATCAAACCTGTCCTGCTGTCCTTCTTCGCCATCGCCGCACTGGGTGCCGGCACCGCCCACGCGTCCGCCAACCTGGTCGCGAACGGCGGGTTCGAGACCACCACCAACGGTACCAACAAGCAGCTGTCGTCCACCATCACCAATGCATCGAACCGCACCACGCTGGACGGCTGGCTCAGCAGCAATGGCAACGATGGCGGCTACAACTTCGTGCTGGACACCAGGATCGCCAACACCTGGGACTCGGCCATCTGGCTGAAGGACAACGGCAACGGCTACGTCGCCTCGGCCACGCGCGGCAATGTGTTCGCGTCCGATGCGCTGTACTGGCCGGGCGTGCTGTCGCAGACCATCAATGGCCTGGCCGTCGGCAGCGCGTACACGCTGACGTTCGATTACGCGCTGGCACAGCAGGTCGGCTTCGATGGCGCCAACGGCGACAACTACTGGCAGGTCGGCTTCGGCGGCGCCACGCAGAAGAGCACTGCGCTGAGCATCGGCAACGGCGGCTTCAGCGGCTGGAAAACGGCAACCATGACCTTCACCGCGCAGAGCGCCAGCCAGGCGCTGTCGTTCCTGGCCAACGGCGCCGCCCCGGGCGCGCCGCCGTTCCTGCTGCTGGACGGGGTGTCGCTGGTGTCGGCCGTGCCGGAACCGGCGACCTGGGGCATGCTGCTGGGCGGCCTCGGCCTGGTGGGCTTCCTGGCGCGCCGCCGCGCCGCGAAGCGCTCGTAAGACCAGGAGCCGGGCGCAGTTGGTCCCGGCATGCCCATGCACGCTACCTTTGCTGAATTCGCCGGCACCGCGCTGCGCCTCGCTGCCTGGCTGGTGCTGCTGACGGCGCTGTTCGTCCCGCTCGAGCGCTGGTTCGGCGCGCGCCACGCGCCGCGGCCGCGCCGCGAACGGCTGCACGACCTGGCGTACTACGTGATCAGCAGCCTGGTGCCGATCGTGCTGCTCGGCGCGCCGGTGGCGCTGCTCGCCGCCGCCGCCCGCCACCTGGTGCCGGCCGCGCTGACGTCGGCGATCCACCAACTGCCGCCGGCGCTGCATGTGGCGCTGGCCTTCCTGGTGGCCGAAACCGGCTTCTACTGGGGGCATCGGCTCAGTCACGAGCTGCCATGGCTGTGGCGCTTCCACGCGCTGCACCACGCCACCGGACACATGCATTTTCTTGCCAACACGCGTTCGCACCCGGTCGACATGGTGGTGACGCGGCTGTTCGGCCTGGTGCCGCTCTACCTGCTGGGCCTGGCCGGCCCGGGCGTGGCGGGTAG
>DASVVD010000412.1:0-9511 GCA_036386715.1 Pseudoduganella sp. | reverse complement strand
ACTGCGCTTCGCTGACGGCCGGGTAGTTCGCCACCATGAAGCTGATCAGGTCGGGCCAGTCGCCCTCGGGCAGCCACAGGTAGCTGGGCGTGACGCCATCGCGCATCGGCAGCGGCGCCTTGCCGTGGAACTTGACGGTGGAAGACATTGAAGCGTTGGTTCAGGTGCTTGGGGCAGGTGCTCAGGATTTCGGCAGCGGCGTGGTGCGGTAGGCCGGCAGTCTTGCCACCGTGGTGCCGCGCGTGCGCGCATACACCGGCAGTACCAGCGGCATGCTCTTGTTCATTTCGGCGATGCGCGTGTCGCCGCTCGGGTGGGTGGACAGGAATTCGATCGGCGCACGCGCGTTCACGGCGCCCATCTTCTGCCACAGCGCGACGCCGGCGCGGGGATCGAAACCGGCCCGCGCCGCCAGGTCGATGCCGACCAGGTCGGCCTCAGTTTCCTCGCCGCGCGAGAATTTCAGCACGGCCGCCTGCGCCACCATGCGCCCGCCGAAGTCGGTGAGGTTCGGATCGATGCCGAACAGTGCCGATGCCGCAACGCCGCCAAGCTTGCCGGCGATCGCCGCCAGCTGCGATTCGCCCTGGCGCTTGCGGGCGTGCTCGCGCAGCGCGTGGGCGATCTCGTGGCCCATCACCATCGCCACTTCATCGTCCGTCATGTTCAGCTTGCGCAGGATGCCGGTGAAGAAGGCGATGCGGCCGCCGGGCATGCAGAAGGCATTGACCTGGTCGGAGTTGAGCAGGTTGACCTCCCAGTGCCAGCTGGCCGCTTCGGCATTCCAGCGGCCCACGTGCGGGATGATGCGCTTCGCGATCGCGCGCAAGCGTTCCAGCTGCGGATCGCCGTCGTCGACGAGCGCGTTCTTCTGGTCGGCCTCCTTCAGCAGCGCGTCGTACTGCAGTTTCGACTGCTGGTTGACGGCCTGCTCGTCGGACAGCACGCGCAGGCGCGACAGGCGCGTGACGGGAATGCCGTCCGCCGCGCGCGACGCGGTAGCGGGTTGCTGCGCCGGCGCAGGTTGTTGGGCTGCCGCCAGCTGCATGCTGGCGGCCAGGGCGATGAAAGCCAGGCTGTGTTTGAATGATTTCATGATTAGGATCCGTACGACGATGACATTTTGGCAAAATTCACGGTCGTGCGCCACACGATATCACACCGGCTATTCCACAGCCTTCGCGCCATTGCGCTTGCGCAGCCGGAACACGGCCAGTTCGCCGCGCAGGTTCGGCAGGAAGTTGACGATCTGCCCCTCGGCCAGCGCCACGTACTCCATCACTTCGACACCCACTTCGGCGGCCAGCGCGCGGAAATCCTCGATCGTGGCGCAGCGCTCGTTCGGCGTGTCGTACCACTGGTAAGGCAGTGTCTTGGAGACCGGCATGCGGCCTTTCAGCAGCGCCACGCGGTGCGGCCAGTAGGCGAAGTTCGGGAACGACACGATGGCCTCGTTGCCGACGCGGACGATATCGCGCAGCAGCGCCTCGACATGCTGCATCATCTGCAACGCGGACAGGCACAGCACGGTGTCGAACGAATTGTCGCCGAACAGCGCCAGACCGCCCTTCTCGAAATCCTGCTGCACCACGCGCACGCCGCGCTGGGTGCTTTCCAGTACCTTGTCGTCCGCCAGTTCCAGGCCGTAGCCGGTGCAGCGCTTGTCGGTCTGCAGGTAATCCATCATGAAGCCATCGCCGCAGCCCACGTCCAGCACATGCGCACCGGGGGCGATCCAGTGTGCGATGAACGCCAGGTCGGGCCGCGAGGTTTTCAGGTCGTCGAACGTCATGCTGCACCGCCTTTCGATTCGCCGGCAATCTGGTTGAAGTAGGCGCGCACCATGTTCATGTAGCGCGGATCTTCCAGCAGGAAGGCATCGTGGCCGTGCGGCGCATCGATTTCGGCATAGGTCACCTCGCGGCGGTTGGCCAGCAGCGCCTGCACGATCTCGCGCGAACGCTCCGGCGAGAAGCGCCAGTCGGTGGTAAATGACGCCAGGAAGAATTTCGCCGTGGTCTTCGCCAGGGTGCGCGTCAGGTCGCCGTCGTGCAGGCGCGCCGGGTCGAAGTAGTCGAGCGCCTTGGTGATCAGCAGGTAGGTGTTGGCATCGAAATACGTGGCGAACTTGTCGCCCTGGTAGCGCAGGTACGATTCGATCTCGAAATCGATGCCGAAACCGAATTTGTAGCCGGCGGTTGCAGTGATGCCCTCGGCGCCGCCCTTCTCCGCCATCGAGCGCAGCCTGCGGCCGAACTTCTCGGCCATGTCATCGTCGGACAGGTAAGTGATATGACCCACCATGCGTGCCACCTTCAGGCCGTTCTTCGGCACCACGCCATGTTCGTAGAAATCGCCGCCATGGTAATCCGGGTCGGACAGGATCGCCTGGCGCGCCACGTCGTTGAACGCGATATTCTGCGCCGAGAGCTTGGGCGTCGATGCAATGACCACGCAATGGCGCAGCCGGTCCGGGTGCATGATGCTCCAGGCCAGCGCCTGCATGCCGCCCAGCGAGCCGCCCATCACGGCGGCGAACTGGCTGATGCCGAGGCGGTCGGCCAGGCGGGCCTGCGCGCCGACCCAGTCTTCCACCGTCACCACGGGGAACATGGCGCCGTACGGCTTGCCGGTGGCGGGATTGGTGTGCATCGGGCCGGTGGAGCCGAAGCACGAGCCGAGATTGTTGATGCCGATGACGAAGAACTTGTTGGTATCGACCGGCTTGTTGGGCCCCACCATATTGTCCCACCAGCCCACGTTCTTCGGATCGCCGGCATACCAGCCAGCCACGTGATGCGAGGCATTGAGCGCGTGGCAGATCAGCACGGCGTTCGACCTGTCGGCGTTGAGGGTACCGTAGGTTTCATACATCAGCGTGTAGTCGCGCAGCGACGCGCCGCTTTGCAGGGGCAAGGGTTCCGCGAACGCCATGGTTTGCGGGGAAACGATTCCTATTGAGGACATGTTCTTGGATGTTTGGATTGTGTACTGCGGCGGCCCCGCGGGCCAGTGATGATGGCGGGGCCCGAATGGGGGCACCCGCTGGTGTTCAGTCTTGGTTCAGCTCTTGAATCGCCGGTTGCCTACATCGTTTGCAGCGACACGACGGCATCCGCGATGACGTCCGGGTCCATGCAACGAAGTATCTTGCGTGTTTGCGGCACGACCAGGGCCATGTCGGTGTTCAGGATTTCCTGTTTTACCGACAACAGCTGCGCCGGATGCATCGAAAAATCGCGCAGGCCCATGCCGAGCAGCAGGCGCGTGAGCTTCACGTCGCCCGCCATCTCGCCGCACACGGCAACGTCGATACCGGCCTTGTGGCCGGCGGCTATGGTCATCGAAATCAGTTGCAGTACGGCGGGATGCAGGGGATTGTAAAGGTGTGCCACCTCATAATCAACCCGGTCGATCGCCAGCGTGTATTGAATCAGGTCGTTGGTGCCGATCGACAGGAACTTCATCTTCCGCACGAACATGGGCAGCGCGAGCGCGGCGGCGGGGATTTCGATCATGGCGCCCACGTCCACGGCGGCATCGTACTTGATGTTCGCTTCGCGCAGTTCCGACTTGGCCAGCTCGATCATCGCCAGCGACTGGTCGATTTCGTGGGCATGCGCCAGCATCGGGATCAGGATGCGCAGTTTGCCGAACGCCGAAGCGCGCAGGATCGCACGCAGCTGCGTGAGGAAGATCTGTGGCTCGGAGAGGCAATAGCGGATCGCGCGCAATCCGAGCGCGGGGTTCAGCGCCGTGTGTTCGGTGGTATCGAGCGGCTTGTCGGCACCGATATCGAGCGTGCGGATCGTGACCGGCTTGCCCTTCATTGCCACCACGGCGCGCCGGTACTGCTCGAACTGCTCGTCTTCGGACGGCATGTCGCTGGCGCGGCCCATGAACAGGAATTCGGAGCGGAACAGCCCCACGCCGCCGGCGCCCGCTTCGAGCGCAGGGCCGCAGTCGTCCGGCAGCTCGATGTTGGCCAGCAGCGTGATCGGCGTGCCATCCCTGGTGATGGCCGGGGTTTTCTTCAGCTTGGAAAGCTTCTTGCGGGCACGCTGCGCGGCCAGCTGCCGCTCGCGGTACTGCGTCAGCACCAGGGCGCTCGGGCTCACGATGACCACGCCGGCATCGCCGTCGATGATCACCCAGTCGTCCTGCTCGATCAGGTTGGAAGCCTGCGACACGCCGACGGCGGCCGGGATATCGAGGCTGCGGGCCACGATCGCGGTGTGCGAGTTCTGCCCGCCCACGTCCGTGACGAAGCCGATGAACGAGCGGTCGCGGAACTTCAGCATGTCCGCCGGCGAGATGTCGTGCGCCACGACCACCATCTGCGCCATGAATTCGTCGTCGTCCGGCTCGACCGGCACAGGCAGCGGCTCGCTGCCCATCAGCACCTTCAGCACGCGCTCGGCGACTTGCTGGATATCGACCTTGCGCTCGCGCAGGTATGGGTCTTCGATCTCGTCGAACTGCGCCGACAGTTCCTCGATCTGCGTGACGAGCGCCCATTCGGCGTTGTAGTGACGGCCGCGGATGATGTCCAGCGGCGCCTCGGAAATCATCGGATCGGAAAGGATCAGCGCGTGGACGTCGATGAACGCGCCCAGTTCGGTGGGCGCGTCCTTGGGCAGTTCGTTCCACAGCGTCTGCAGCTCGCGGTGCACGGTGGCCAGCGCCGTCTGCAGGCGCACCACCTCCGCTTCGACGTGTTCTTCGGCGATCAGGTAATGCTTGACGTCCAGCGCCGCGGGCGCAAGGATCTGCGCGCGGCCAATGGCGATGCCGCGTGAAACCGGTATGCCGTGCAGTGTGAACGATGCCATCGGTGCTCCCCGGTCAAACGGCATTTACTCGCCTTCGCCGAACTTGTCGTTGACCAGTCCGGCCAGCGCCGTGATGCAGTCCTGTTCGTCGGCGCCATCGGCTTCCAGCGTGACCTTGGCGCCCTTGCCGGCGGCCAGCATCATCACGCCCATGATCGATTTGGCGTTGATGCGCCGGCCGTTGCGGGTCAGCCAGACATCGCTCTTGAACTTGGCAGCCAGCTGGGTGAACTTGGCGGAAGCACGCGCATGCAGACCGAGCTTGTTGATAATTTCGAGTTCTTGCTGAATCATGTTTTTTATCGTTCTAGTGCACTGCGTTGTATTGTCCCGAAGCGCCGCTGCGCGCTGCCCCTGCCACCATGATCTTAACGGCGCCAGATGACGTTTTCCTTAATTGACCCTGATCCGGTTATCGACCCGCACCGCGCCGCTCTGGGCACCAGCCAGCGCCATTTCCACCACCACATCGAGCGTATCGGTGCGGTAGGTGATTGCCCGCAGCAGCATCGGCAGGCTGATGCCGGCAATGACTTCCACGTGGCCCGCATCGGCCAGCTTGTTGCAGCAGTTGGCCGGTGTGCCGCCCTTCACGTCGGTGATCACCAGCACGCCTGAACCATCGTCCAGCCGCCTGATTGCCGCCGCGGCCAGTGCCTGCACATCGCCCAGGTCCTGGTCCGCCACCACGTCGATCGCTTCCAGGTGCTCCACCCTGGAACGAAACACGTGGGCCACCGCCGCCAGGAATGCTTCCCCCAGCGGCGCATGCGTCATGAGCAAGATGCCAACCATATAGGTTCCCGTCAGGCCGCCACGGCGTTTTCGAGGGCGTCGATGAACATGGCGGCAACCTCGAAGCCGGTCTGCTGCGTGATCTCCTGGAAGCAGGTCGGGCTGGTCACGTTGACCTCGGTCAGGCAGTCGCCGATCACATCCAATCCTACCAGCAACAGGCCACGCTCGGCCAATACCGGACCGATCGCTTCGGCAATTTCGCGGTCGCGCTCGGTAAGCGGCTGGGCCACGCCGATGCCGCCGGCGGCCAGGTTGCCGCGCACTTCGGTACCCTGCGGAATGCGGGCCAGCGAGAATGGCACCGGCTTGCCGCCGATGACGAGGATACGCTTGTCGCCCTTGACGATTTCGGGAATGTAGCGCTGCGCCATGATCGTTTGCCGGCCGTTCTGCGACAGGGTTTCGATGATCGCGCCGAGGTTCAGCGCATCGGCCCTGACCCTGAAGATGCCGGTGCCGCCCATGCCGTCCAGCGGCTTGAAGATCACGTCGCCATGTTCGGCATGGAAAGCGCGCAGCCGCGTTTCATCGGACGTGACGATCGTTGGCGACGTGAATTGCGAGAACTGTGCGATCGACAGTTTTTCGTTGTGGTCGCGGATCGCCTGCGGGCTGTTGAAGACCTTCACGCCCTGTTTTTCGGCCAGCTGCAGCAGGTAGGTGCCGTACACGTATTCCATGTCGAACGGCGGATCCTTGCGTTCGAGGATCGCATCGAAGGTGGACAGCGCCACGTCTTCCGACGCTGCCGCCTCGTACCAGTCTTCCTGCCCGCCACCCGTCATGGTAATGCGCGATACCCAGGCGCGGACGATGCCGTTCTCCAGCGCCATGTGGCGCTGCTGGAACGCGTACACCTCGTGGCCGCGCTTTGCGGCCTCGGCCATCATGGCGTAGGTGGAGTCCTTGTAGATCTTGAAGTTCGCCAACGGGTCGGCAAGAAAAGCGATTTTCATGGGCGCATCCATTCGAAGTAATGACTGATTTTAGCCGAGTTTCCGGGGGCGCCACGGGTTAAGCCCGCGCAGGCCATTCCAGCCGGTGACGCCACGGCTCAGTACACCTCGGGGTTGGGATCGG
Source organism: Pseudoduganella sp. (assembly GCA_036386715.1). Lineage (GTDB taxonomy): Bacteria > Pseudomonadota > Gammaproteobacteria > Burkholderiales > Burkholderiaceae_D > Rugamonas. The sequence continues at coordinate 2,801 of DASVVD010000412.1, read as the reverse complement.
TACGCTCCATTTCCAGCGACGCCGCCAGCAGTGCCAGCCGGGCCACCACGCCGTACACGTAGAACCGGTTCGGCGCGGCAGTACCGGGCTTGGCCTTCAGGTCGGGCACGGCGTGCTGCTGTGCGAACGCCAGCGGCACGAATTCCGACCCCGGCGCGTTCAGGTTCTGGTCCACGCCCCGTTCGCCGTGCACGCGGTAGAAGCCGCCGACCACGTAGCGGTCGATCATGTAGACGACCGGCTCGGCCACCGCATCCTTGATGCTCTCGAAGGTGGGCACGCCTTCCTGGATGTTCAGGTCGCTGACGACGTGGCCGTCCTTCACCACCGTCATCCGCTCGCGCTGTGCCGGCGACAGGTCCTTCAGTTCGGCTGCATCGCGGATGCTGATGATGCCCTTGCCATACGTGCCCGCATCGGGCTTGATGATGACGAACGGCTTTTCCTTGATGCCGTATTCCTTGTACTTCTTGCGGATCTTGGCGAGCACGGCATCGACATTGCCTGCCAGGCAATCCTGGCCTTCGCCGCTTTGCAGGTCCACCTCGCCACAGCGGGCATGGAACGGGTTGACCATCCACGGATCGACGCCGATCAGCTTGCCGAATTTCTTGGCCACTTCATCGTAGGCGGTGAAATGGTTGTGCTTGCGGCGCAGGGCCCAGCCCGCATGCAGCGGCGGCAGCAGGCTTTGCTCGTGGATATTCTGCAGGATATCCGGCATGCCCGCCGACAGGTCGTTGTTCAGCAGGACCGTGCAGGGGTCGAAATCCTTCAGCCCCACGCGGCGGCCGTTGGCCGAGCGCTCGAGCGGCTCGACGACCAGCATGTTGCCGTCCGGCAGAGCCAGCGGGGTGGGCTGGGTGATCTGCGGATCCAGCGTGCCCAAGCGCACGTGCAGCCCCGTCTGGCGGAAGATCTGCGCCAGGCGCGCGATGTTCTCCAGGTACGTGGGATGACGGTTGTAGCTCTCCGGAATCACCAGCAGGTTGCGCGCATCCGGGCAATACTTGTCGATCGCGGCCATCGCGGCCTGTACCGACAGAGGCAGCATTTCGCTGGCGAGGTAGTGGAATCCGCCGGGAAACAGGTTGGTGTCCACCGGGGCCAGCTTGTAGCCGGCGTTGCGCAGATCGACGGAGCAGTAGAACGGTGGCGTGTGTTCCTGCCATTCCAGCCGGAACCAGCGCTCGATGGCGGGGGTGGCGGCAAGGATTTTTTCTTCGAGATCGAGCAGCGGTCCGGTCAGGGCCGTGACGAGGTGGGGAACCATGCTTACTTCCTTGTAGTGATTGGGACTGCACGCCCTTCGGGACAGCGATAGACGGGGATGAAAGCGCGACCTGAAAGGCGAGCTCCCCAAATCGGGGCAAATATGCCATTTTAAAGGTGCAGGAAGCAAAAAAGCGCCCCGCAGGGCGCTTTGGACGGCTGAAACCGTGGTTTAACGTCGTTAAACGTCGTTTAAATGTGATAGGCCGATTCGCCGTGGCTGTTGATGTCCAGCCCTTCGCGTTCCTGCTCTTCCGGCACGCGCAGGCCGATGACCACGTCGACCAGCTTGTAGGCGATGAAGGCCACGATGCCCGACCACAGGATCGTGACGCCGACGCCGATCAGCTGGGTCACCACCTGGCCACTGATCGAGTAGTCGGCCGAGCCCTTGTTGGCGACGTAATCCCAGATGCCCTGGCCGCCCAGCGATGGCGCGGCAAATACGCCGGTCAGCACCGCGCCCAGGATACCGCCCACGCCGTGCACGCCGAACACGTCGAGCGAGTCATCCGCACCCAGCATGCGCTTCAGGCCATTCACGCCCCACAGGCAGACCACGCCAGCCAGCAGGCCGATCACCAGGCCGCCCATCGGGCCGACGAAGCCGGCTGCCGGCGTGATCGCCACCAGGCCGGCCACGGCGCCGGAAACGGCACCCAGCATCGATGGCTTGCCCTTGAAGATCCACTCGGCGAACAACCAGGACACGGTGGCGGCGGCCGTGGCCAGCAGCGTGTTCACGAAGGCCAGCGCGGCCACGTCGCCGGCTTCCAGCGCGGAGCCGGCGTTGAAGCCGAACCAGCCCACCCACAGCAGCGAAGCACCGATCATCGTCATCACCAGCGAGTGCGGCGCCATCGATTCGCGGCCGTAGCCGACGCGCTTGCCCATCATGTAGGCACCCACCAGGCCGGCGACAGCGGCGTTGATGTGCACCACGGTGCCGCCGGCGAAGTCCAGCGCGCCGTGCTGCCACAGGTAGCCTGCCTTGGCGCTTTCGGTCGCCAGCGCGGCAGCATCGGTGATGGCATCCGGGCCGGTCCAGAACCAGACCATGTGCGCCATCGGCAGGTAGGCAAACGTGAACCAGATCACGATGAATGCCAGCACGGCGGCGAATTTGGCGCGCTCGGCGAAGGCACCGACGATCAGGCCGCAGGTGATCGCGGCAAACGTGCCCTGGAACGCCACGAAGATAAATTCGGGAATGACGACGCCCTTGCTGAACGTGGCGGCATAGGCGAACGTGCCGGCGGCCGGGTCATAGATGCCGTTCAGCAGCGCACGGCCGAATCCACCGAAGAAGGCATTACCCTCGGTAAATGCGATCGAGTAGCCGTAGACGCACCACAGCACGATGATCAGCGCGAAGATCGTGAAGATCTGCATCAGGATGGACAACATGTTCTTGGAACGCACCAGGCCGCCGTAGAACAGGGCCAGGCCGGGAATCGACATCATGATGACCAGCAGCGTGGAAACGAACATCCACGAGGTATCGCCCTTGTTCGGGGTTGGCGCGGCGG
>DASVVD010000411.1:0-1989 GCA_036386715.1 Pseudoduganella sp. | reverse complement strand
CGGTAACGGCTGCTCCGCGAGCGGCCCGTTACCGGCTTGCCCAGCTTGTACTCTTCATATAACCGTGCATGGCGAGCCGATAGTTATTAGCTAACCATGTGTAAACGACTGTACAATCGCGGGGCGCACCGGGAAGCCGTGCGTGAACATCAAACGCCCGGAAAGTCCCAGTGCCGCACCTCGACCTGCCCTACCCCGATTCTTACCGCGATTCGCCCCACCGATTTCTCGAGATCGACCGTCAGCGCGCGGAATTCACCGACGCGGCCGTCGAAGGCCGTTTCAACCGCCATCACTTGCCCGAAACGACTGCACAGCTGAAAATCAGCCTGCTGTTCTGCGCCGCGTTCTACGTGGCGTTCGGCGCCACCGACGTGGCCACGCTCGGACCGACCACCACGGCATGGGCGATGATCGCGCTGCGCCTGCTGGTGGCGCTGGTGGCGGGCGGCGGCCTGCTGGCCGTCACGCGCCGGCCCGAATCGGTGCGCATTGCCGTGCTGGCAGCTTGCCTGGTGGAAATTACCGGAATGGCGGTGTTCATGGTGCTGTGCTGGTACCAGCCCGGCGCCACCGTCTGGAACGTGATGTCGCAGGCGCTGATCCTGATGGCCATCTACATCAATATCCCCAACCGTTTCATCTACGCCGCGTGGATCGCCACCGGGTCGAGCGCCCTGTTCTGCGCGATGCTGTTTCTCCAGGGCCAGCTCAGGATGGATGACATGGTGGCCCTGGTGCTGCTGCTCATGCTGGGCAACACGCTCGGCTATATCGGCGCGCGCCGCTTCCACCTGGCGCGGCGCGAGGAGTTCCGTGCCACGATCCTGCTGCAGCAGCAGGCCGACCGCGACCCGCTCACGGGCTGCTACAACCGCCGCGTGCTGCAGAAAGGCCTGCTGGACGCCGAACTGGCGCGCGCGCGCCGCTACGGCACCGCGCTGTCCGTGATCCTGTGCGATATCGACCACTTCAAGCGCATCAACGATACCCACGGCCATGCGGCCGGCGACCACGTGCTGAGCGATTTCGGCGGCCTGCTGCTGGCCATGACGCGCGAAACCGTCGACAGTGTGGTGCGCTACGGCGGCGAGGAATTCCTGATCGTGCTGCCGGAAACGGACCTGGAGGGTGCGCACGCGCTGGCCGAGCGTATCCGTCATGCATTCGGCAGCACCGGCAGTGCCGTCGACCTGGGGAAATTCGTCTCCGCCACGGCCAGTTTCGGCATCGCCTCGGTGCCGGCGCTGGATCCGGATGCGCCGGAGTTGCCGGCGGTGCTGATCGAGGCGGCCGATGCGCAGCTGTATGCGGCCAAGCGCGCCGGGCGCAATTGCGTGCGCGGCGTCAGCGTGACCGCGGACCGCCTGCGCGCCGCCCACGGTTGACCGGCACCCACGATCTGCGGCTGGCTCAGTCCGCGAAGTCCCGCGGTGGAATGGCGCCGCGATAGGCCAGCTTGGCAGCGGCAACGCGGTTGGCCAGCACCGCCGCGGCCGGTGCGGATTCGCCGCGCAGCAGGGCCGCCAGGTAGGCACCGTTCCACGCATCGCCGGCGCCGGTAGTGTCCACCACCCTGGCCGTGGCGGCCGGCACCCTGGTGCGCTCGCCGCGCAGCCACACTTCGCAGCCTTCCTCGCCATGCTTGACCACCACATGCCCGACCAGCGACTGCGGCGGGCAGGGAAAAATATCGCCATCGGCCGGCAGGCTGGGCAGCAGGATATCGACATACGGCAGCAGCTCGGCGCAGGCTTCGCGGGCGTTGTCCGGCGCGCCCCACAGCCGCGGGCGGTAGTTCGGATCATAGGCGACCAGCACGCCATGCTGCCGGGCCAGGCGCGCCGCGGCGAGCGTGGCGGCGCGGGCGCCCGGCGAAATCGCCTGCGTGATCCCGGACAGCAGGATGCAGCGGGTGGACGCGATGAACGCTTCGTCGACCTGGGGGGCGGCCATCTGCGATGCGGCGCTGCCGGCCCGGCGGTACGT
>DASVVD010000410.1:0-8634 GCA_036386715.1 Pseudoduganella sp. | reverse complement strand
CCCTCCAGTTCCAGCAGTGCCTGGAAGGTTTCCGCCGTATCCTCGGTATCGTCGAGGATCAGCACCCGGCGGCCGGCCAGCGCGGTGCCTGCCCCGACACCCTCCGGCTCCTCCGGATGCAGTTCGGACACCAGCGGCAGCCACACGGTGAAGCAACTGCCCTTGCCGGCGCCGTCGGATGCGGCCGCCACTCGGCCGCCATGCAGTTCGACCAGCTGGTGCACCAGCGCCAGCCCGATCCCCAGGCCGGCCTTGCTGCGCACCGCCTGTGCACCGCCCTGGCGGTACATGCGGAATACGTCCGCCAGGTGCTCGGGCTCGATGCCGGCGCCGTTGTCCTCCACGTCCACGCGCGCCATGCCTTCTTCGCGCGACAGCCGCAGCGACACGGTGCCGCCGGCCGGCGTGAACTTGACCGCGTTGCTCAGCAGGTTCAGCAGCACCTGTTCGATGCGCACCGGGTCCACCGACACCACCAGCGGCTCTTCCGGCGGCAGCAGCTGCAGCGTGAGGCCTTCCACCACCGGGTCGGCCCGCATCACGTCGACCAGGCGCGCGGCGATATCGGCCATGTCGGCGTCGCGGCAGGCCAGCGCCAGCTTGCCGGTGGACACGCGCGACATGTCCATCAGGTCTTCGATGATCTTGGCCTGGCTGGCCACGGAATTGCGGATGATCGAGGCGGCCCGCAGCGCCGGCGGCGACTGCCGCACGGCCGGCAGGCGCGACAGCAGCTCCACGTTGATATAGATGAGGTTCAGCGGATGGCGCAGCTCGTGCGACATCACGGCCAGGAACTCGTCCTTCATCGCGCTGTCCGTCTCGGCCTGCGTGCGGCCGACCTGTTCGGAGGTGAGCGCGGCCTCGCGGCGATTCTCCTGCTGCACGCGGCTGGTCTGGTCGCGGGCGATCTTGGCGAAGCCCCGGAACTGGCCGCTGTTGAGCGGCGTGGTCACACCGACGCAGAAGAAGCGCGAACCGTCCTTGCGCAGGTGCCAGCGCTCGTCTTCGGTGCGGCCTTCCTCGGCGGCGCTGCGGCGCTCGGCCTGCGGCACCCCGGCGGCCCGGTCTTCCGGCGTGAAGATCGGGTCCAGGCTGTGGCCCAGCATTTCCTGTTCGGTCCAGCCGAAACTGCGCTCGGCCCCCTTGTTCCAGCCGGTAACGAGACCTTCCGGATCGACGGTGATGATGGCATAGTCGTCGGTGCTCTCGGCCACCAGGCGCATCCACATTTCGCCGGTGCGCACCTGCTCCTCGGCCTCGCGGCGGCCGGTGATGTCGAAGAACGTCATCACCGCGCCCTCGATCTTGTCCTCGGTGGTGCGGTACGGCAGCAGCCGCACGATATAGTAGCGGCCCTCGTTGCTGCGCACTTCCCGCTCGACCAGGCGCAGCGTTTCAAAGGTCGACGACACGTCGCCGGCCAGTTGCTCGTAGTCGAGCCGGTGGGTGATATCGAGCAGCGAGCGGCCGATGTCGGTGGGAATGATCGAGAAGATGTCCGCCGCGCGCGGCGTGAAGCGCTTGATGCGCATGGCCCGGTCGACGAAGATGGTGGCGATGTCGGTCGAGGCGATCAGGTTGTTCAGGTCGTCGTTGGCCTTGCCGGTCTCCTCGACCTTCACCTTCAGCTCGTAGTTGACGGTGATCAGCTCCTCGTTGACCGACTGCAGTTCCTCCTTGGAGGTTTCCAGTTCCTCGGTGGCCGAGCGCAGTTCCTCGTTGATCGCCTGCAGTTCCTCGTTGGAGGCGCGCAGTTCCTCGTTGGAGATCTCGGCGTGCTCGATGGTTTCCTGCAGTTTTTCCTTGCTGCGCTGTAGTTCCGCCTCGAGCTGGTTCAGCACCAGGTCCTTGTGCTGGCTGAGCACCTCCGGCGTGTCGACGTTCAGCGACTGGGCGATTTCCTCGAACAGCACCAGCATGAAATCCATGTTGGCCAACTCGTCGTTGAACGGGCGCACGATGATGTTGACGAAATAGACCTTGTCATCGCGCTTGACCAGCACGCGCTGCGCCTCGACGCTGCTGCTGGTCTGCTGGGCCTGGTACAGGGCCGTGCGCAGTTCCAGCCGCAGCTCCGGCAGCACCAGCACCAGCGCGTTGCGCGACGGTTCGCCGCCGATGTGGCGCAGGAACCGCCCGGCCGAGTCGGACATGTGGACGATGTTCGACTCGCGGTCCACCACCAGGCTGGGCGGCGCGAATTTCGACAGCGCGCGCTGGTGCACCTCGGAGAACGAGAACTGGCGCCGCACGATACCCCCCACCTGGACGTGCTCGAGCGAGCGGCTGGCCGGGGCATTCGACAACGCCGGCACGTAGCGCGCCGCGCGCGACAGCGGCCGCGCCCGGTAGATGCGGTTCTTCTTGTCGAACGGCACGAAGAACTCGGCGGCCGCGTCGGCCGATTCGGACGAGCCGAGGAACAGGAAGCCATCGGGTTTCAGGGCCGAATGGAACATTTCCATCACGCGCAGCTGCACATCCCGGTTCAGGTAGATCAGCAGGTTGCGGCACGAGATCATGTCCAGCTTCGAGAACGGCGGATCGCGCAGCAGGTTGTGCGAGGCGAACAGGATGCGGTCGCGGATGGTCTTGCGGATGCGGTAGCGATCCTCCTCTTTCGTGAAGAACTGGCGCAGGCGGGTGGGCGGCACGTCCATCACGATCGATGCCGGGTACACGCCGGCCCGCGCGGTGGCGATCGCATGTTCGTCGATATCCGAGGCGAACACCTGGATTTCCGGCGGACGGTCCTGCTGCGCGGCCTGGTCGGCCAGCAGCATCGTCACCGAATAGGCTTCCTGGCCGGTGGCGCAGGCGGCGATCCACACGCGCACCTGTTCGCCGCGCACCCGGTCGCGGAACAGTTCGGGAATCACCTCGCGCTCGAGCGCCTCGAAGGCCTCGCGGTCGCGGAAGAAATTGGTCACGCCGATCAGCATGTCGTTGAGCAGCGCCTTGAATTCGGCCGGCTCGCGTTCCAGCAGGGCGGCATAATCGGGCAGCGAGGCCACGCCCTTGACCTGCAGCCGGCGCTCGATCCGGCGCAGCACGGTGGCCCGCTTGTAGTGGCGGAAGTCGTGGCCCGTGTGCGCGCACAGCATGGCGATCACGTTCTGCAGCGCTTCCTCGTCGTCGACCTTGTCATCCTCGGCAACGGCCGGGCCGATGGCGCCATCGCCGTCGCCGGTATCCGGCAGGTGGATCTGGCGCGCGTTCTCCCACAGCGCGATCAGCTTGGCCGGCATGTCGGCGGCCGGCAGCACGAAATCGATCATGCCGGTGCCCACCGCCGCCTGCGGCATGCCCTCGTGCTCCGCTTCCGCCGGGTCCTGTGCCAGCGTGATGCCGCCCTGCTCCTTGACGCGCTCGATGCCGACCGCGCCATCCGACCCGGTGCCCGACAGCACCACGGCGAAAGCGCGCTCGCGGTGTGCCGCCGCCAGCGTGCGGAAGAAGATGTCGATCGCCACGTGATGTCCCGCGCTGCGCTTCAGCTCCGAAACGCTCAGGTGGCCGTCATCCATCGACAGCTGCTGGTTCGGTGCGATCACATACACGTGTTCGGGCCGCAGGGGAATGCGCTCGGTCACCTGGATTACCGGCATGTGGGTGGCCCGCTGCAGCACGTTGTCCGCCGAGCTCTGGTGCTTAGGCGACAGGTGCAGGATCACCACGAAAGCCATGCCATTTCCCTTTGGCATGTTCTCGAAAAATTGCAGCAAGGCCTGCAGCCCGCCGGCCGAGGCGCCGAGCCCCACCACGGGGAAGCGCAGGTGGCTGGGACTGACGGACAATTCGACGTCTTCGGGTTGCGGCGATCCGGACTGGGGCATGGAGAGGCGATATTGTCTATAGAGCACTGGAGTCTACTCCAATCATGCGGCGAGGTTAAGCGCAATAGCGCCATATCGGGGGGGAACAGGTTTTTGACCACAAAAGGGCCCAGGGGTTGCGTCGACGCCCCCAGGGATTGACACGCCCCCCGCCCCCCGGCACACTGCGCGCCCTGCCATTCGCCGTTCCGGATCACCACCATGCCTGTCACGCTCGCCCCGGCCGCCAGCAATGCCATCCGCACCGCGGAGCTGCCCGACCGCCTGGCCGGCCTGCTCGCGGCGCGCGCCGCGCGCCATCCCGCTGCGCCGGCCCTGCATGAAGGCGGCCGCGACATCGGCTACGGCGAACTGTGGCAGGCGGTGCAGGAAACGGCCGGCCAGCTGGCCGGGCTGGGCGTGCGGCCCGGCGACCGGCTACTGGTGGTGGGCGAGAATTCGCTGGCCCAGGTATGCCTGGTGTTCGCGGCCGGGCTGTGCGACGCGTGGTTCGTGTGCGTGAATGCGCGGCTGACGGCGCCCGAGGTCGATGCGATCGCCCGCCATTGCGGCGCGCGGCGCGCGTTCTATACCGATGGCGTGTCGCCGGAAGCGGCGGCGCATGGCGCGCGGCATGGTGCGAGGCACCTGCCGGCGTCCGCCCTGGTCGGCCGCTGGCTGGCCGGGCCGCTGGATGCCGATGCGCAGCCGGAGCCGGTGCATGCCGATGGCGCGCGCCAGTGCGCGGCCCTGCTGTACACCAGCGGCACCACCGGACGACCCAAAGGCGTGATGCTGTCGCACCGCAGCCTGCTGTACGTGGCGGCCGTTTCCGCCACCCTGCGCCGGCTGGCGCCGCAGGACCGCGCGGCCGGCGTGCTGCCGCTGTCGCACGTGTATGGCCTGGCGTCGGTGCTGCTGGGCACCCTGCACGCCGGCGCCTGCCTGCACCTGGTGCCGCGCTTCACGCCGGCCGGGCTGCTGCGCATGCTGGCGCACGACGGCATCACGATCCTGCAGGGCGTGCCGGCGCTGTATGCGCGCCTGCTGGAGGCGGCTGCCGGCGGCCCGGTCGCCTCGCGGCTGCGCTTCCTCTACGCCGGAGGCTCGCCGCTGGCCCCGGCGCTGAAGGCGCGCGTGGAAGCGGCTTTCGGCCTGCCGCTGCACAACGGCTACGGCATGACGGAAACCGCGCCCACGATCAGCCAGACCCGCGTCGACGTGCCGCGCGCCGATGCCTCGGTGGGCTACCCGATCCCGGGCATCGAAACGCGCATCGATGCCGCCCTGGGCGAATTGTGGGTGCGCGGGCCGAACGTGATGCTTGGCTACTACCGCGACGCGGCGCAGACCGCGGCCGTGCTGCGGCCGGACGGCTGGCTGAACACCGGCGACGTGGTGCGCCAGGATGCCGGCGGCGCGCTGTTCATCGTCGGCCGCACGAAAGAGCTGATCGTGCGCGCCGGCTTCAATGTCTACCCGCTGGAAGTGGAAACGCTGCTCAACGCGCACCCGCGCGTGGTGCAGTCGGCCGTGGTGGGCCGCCCGGTCGCCGACGGCGACGAGCAGGTGATCGCGTTTGTCGAGGCGCGCAGTGACGGAAACTGCGGCGACAGCGCTACCAGCGGCAACGACGATGCCCTGGCGGGTGAGCTGTCGGTGTATCTTGCAGGGCAGCTGGCGCCCTACAAGCTGCCGGCGCGGATCGTGCTGCTGGCCGCCCTGCCCGCCGCTGCCAGCGGCAAGGTGCTCAAGGGCGCGCTGCGCGAGCTGGCGCTGGGGCTGCCGGCACCGGCTAGCCGTGCACCAGCTTCGTGATCTCGATGAGCCGCTGCTGGTACTCGCGTGCCAGTTCGTCGATCAGTGCCTGCCGCGCGGCGTCTGCGGGCTGGTACATCAGGTGGCCGTCCGGCGTGCAGGCGCAGAAGCCGCGCGCCGCCAGCTCCCTCACGATGCTGTCGGCCCGGGCGACGGATTGCAGGTAGAGCCGTTGCGCGATCGCTTCGGCGGTCCAGATCTGGCCGGGCGCGCCGTGCAGCAGCAGCAGCGCTTCGAGGAACGGGACGGATGGCAGCGTCAGCACGAAGCTGCGCAGGGTGGGACTGATCTCCTGCATTGATTCTTTGCTTGGTGGCCGGCGGCGTGGACACTCGCCGGTGGTGTCGCACTGGCGCACGGCCGGGCCGGCGCGCCATCTGTGCAGCTGAGTAAACCATTCGGTACGCCCGTGCGTTCTCTACATTTCGAACAGCCGCAAAAGCATCGACTGGGCGCCAGCCCGATGGGCGAAAGCGAAATTATATTCTTAAAAATGTATTTATGCCACGCAAGGGAGACGCGCAGCCATGGACAGCAACGTGAAACGCAAGAACCGGGAGCCGGAGGCCGCCCCCGCGTCCAGCCTGGAGGCATTGCAGAAGCTGCGCATCGTGATCCGCGCGGCGCAGCGCCACTCGCTGTGGGTGGAGAAACGCTGTGGCGTGAACGGCGCGCAGCTGTGGATCATGCAGGAGCTGGCCGAGGTGCCGGGGCTGCGCGTGGGCCAGATCACGGCACGCCTGGCGATCGCGCAGACCACCACCAGCAACCTGCTGGAAGGACTGGTAAGGAAGGGCTACGTCGTCAAGACGCGCGACCAGGAAGATGCGCGTGTGGTAAAACTGGCATTGTCCGATGCGGGGCAGGCATTGCTCGATGCCGCCCCGAAACCGGCGCGCGGCCTGTTGCCGGAAGCGCTGGCGAAGCTGGACGTGGCCGCACTGGCCAGCCTGAACGCGGGCCTGCAGGGCCTGCTCGACTCGATCGACGACCTGGACGAGGAGTTCGGCCTGCAGCCGATGCCTTTCACCATGTAGAAGGAACAAGATGAACGACGAGCAGAGCGGCAAGGACCGCGAACACTCGCGAAGGAAGAACGACACACCGCGTTACCTCGACCCCGGCGACTCGGTGTTCTCCCTGTGGGGCCGCGTGATCCGCGCGCGTTACCAGCGGGTTGCCGCCGCGCTCACGCGGCACGTGATGCAGCGCCCGCTGCGGATCGGCATCTCGGCGCGCATCTTCCATCCCGAGGCAGGGTCCACGGGGCTGCGCAGCAAGAACCTGCAATACCTCGAAGAGTCGATCGCCCACTGGGTCATGTCGCGCGACGTGCTGGTGTTCATGATTCCCACCGTGAACACCAGCGGGCTGCTGCACCCGTCGAACATCCGGCTGCGCGACTACGCGCGGCACCTCGATGGGCTGGTGCTGCAGGGCGGCGCCGACGTGTCGCCGCAAACCTATTCCGAGGCGCCCACCCGCCCCGAGTGGAGCGGCGACCGCGCGCGCGACATGTACGAGCTGGAACTGCTGCATGAATTCGTCGAGGCGGGCAAGCCGGTGATGGGCATCTGCCGCGGCTGCCAGCTGATCAACGTGGCGTTCGGCGGCACGCTGTACCAGGACATTGCCACCGACGTGCCCACCGCGATGCCGCACGTGCACGACGACTACGACCGGCATCGCCACGAGATCGCCTTCCCGCCCGGCTCGTCGCTGGCGAAGCTGTTCAAGGAACGCGCCGGCGGCGTGGTCAACTCGATCCACCACCAGGCCGTGCGCACGCTGGGCCGCGACATGGAAGTGGAAGCGCTGTCGGTACCGGACGGCATGATCGAGGCGATCCGCTACCGCAAGGCCCCGTTCGTGATGGGGCTGCAGTGGCACCCCGAATTCCACCGCGCCGGCGGGCAGGAACTGCTCGACTGCACGGGCATCCTCGACAATTTCCTGCGCGTGGCGCGCGAAACGCGCTTCTGACCCCAGAAACCCGGGACAGTCACCTGTTTTGAGGAAATTTCCTCAAAACAGGTGACTGTCCCGGGTTTTTTGTCCCTATTTTTTATGCTGTCAGCGGCGGCCGCGGAAGCGCTGGACGGCGGCGTCGACGATGCCTTCGACACTGCCGCTCGAGGCGAACTGGTCGCGCAGGTACTGGGCGTCGCTGCCCACGTGCGTCACCTGCATCAGGTGGTTCAGCGCGGCGCCGCCGCCGAGGCGCTCGGCATACGGGTCCATCTTGCGCAGCGTGGTCAGGATATCCTCGCGCAGCGACAGGCTCTCGTAGGTCTTGGGGTGCACCACGGTGCCGTCCAGCCCGAAACGGCAGGCCTGGAAGCGGTTGTAGTTGTAGACCAGGTAGTCATCCTCGGCCGGCGGTTCGTCCTTGCGGTCCAGCAGGTAGGCGCACAGTGCCTGCAGGTAGGCCGCCAGCGCCGCCGCGCGCTCCACCGTGAGCGGCGTGTCGCACACGCGCAGCTCGATGGTGCCGTATTCGGGCTTGGGGCGGATGTCCCAGTAGAAGTCCTTCATGCTCTTGATGACGCCGGTGTGCTCCATCTTGGCGAAGAACTTGTCCGAGAACTCTTCCCACGAAAGCAGGAACGGCGCCCGGCCGCTCATCGGGAACGCGAACACGGAGTTCAGACGCGCCGAGTTGAACAGCGTGTCGCCGCCCTGCACGAACGGCGACGAGGCCGACAGCGCGATGAAGTGCGGCAGGTAACGCGACAGCGAATGCAGCAGGTACAGCGCATCGTCGCCGTTGCCGGTGCCGATGTGCACGTGCTGGCCGAACACGGTGAACTGCTTGGCCAGGTAGCCGTACAGCGCCGACACTTCCTTGAAGCGCGGCTTTTCGAAAATGCGGCGGTCGACCCATTTCTGGAACGGGTGCGTGCCGCCGCCGCAGATGCCGATGTTCAGGCGCTCGCCGGCCTGCACCAGCGTGTCGCGCACCTCGTGCAGCTGGGCCAGCAGCTCGTTGTGCCGGGTG
>DASVVD010000409.1:0-3586 GCA_036386715.1 Pseudoduganella sp. | reverse complement strand
GCGGCAATTGCCCGGCGCATGTGATGGGCGAGCGGCGCCTGGAGCGTGGCTTGCTATGCCTTGAATGTCCGGCCGCCTGCAGGTTCCCTCAGGGGAGCCAGGCGGCTATACTGGCCGCCTTTCCGTCCCATCTCACCCTGCCATGCGTGTGCAATCCCTGAACGGTATTACCCTGGAAACTTTACTCACCCGGCTGGTCGAGCACTATGGCTGGCACCAGCTGGGCCGCCGTATCGACATCAACTGTTTTCAAAGCGACCCGAGCGTGAAGTCCAGCCTTAAATTCCTGCGCCGCACGCCATGGGCGCGCATGGAGGTGGAAGCGCTGTTCCTGGAGACCGACTTTCCCGACTGACCAGCTTCCTCCGCAGGTAAAATTGAAGAAGCAGCAATGAGTACAGTCGGTGTACCAATGGATACTACGGGCGCGCGCGTGCCTCCCCGCGAGCGCGCCGATGAGTTACTACCAGCTTGTGCTGCTGGGCGGCGCCATCGTATCCCTGCGGGCGACGGCCAGCGGCTGGCCCATGTCATATCAGGGTGCCGGTTCCGCAAGCGACCCGGCGGCGCCAATCTCGAGCAGCGTGTTGGCGGTCAGGCGCCCCCTGCGCGGCTCGGACGACAGCCCCGCGTCGACCGCGATGTCACCGGAGTGCAGCAGGCTGCTGCGGTAGAAGACGGCGCGGTTGAACTTTGCATCGACCCTTGCCGTGCGTTCGAACAGTGCCGTGTCGCCGCGGATGTAGGTGAAGCCAGTGGCAGGATTGCGCTTTGCTTCCCGCATCACTTCCTGTTTCAGGCACGGCGCATAGTCGACGATACGCTGCGCGTCCATGCTTTCGAAACCTGTACTGCGATGGCGGTAGAACGAGGTGCCGCCGAATCGTTCATCGCACAGGTAATGCACGCTGGCGATCCGGTTGCGCTCGACACTGTCGAAATGGGGCACGCTCTGGATCGGGCGTAGTGCTTCCTGCGGGGTCGTCGCCAGCGACAGCACACACGACAGCGGAGTAATTGGCGGGGTCAATGCGGCATCGCACGCTGCGCCGAAGGTGGCGAGCAAGAGCTCGCGCAAGTGGGCATGCAGCGCGTTCGCATACGCCATGTCCAGGGGCTTGCGGACGCCCGGATAAAAATCCCCCTCCTGGCGCTGGAAGGCAGTCCCGGTTTCCGCCCAGCGCACGATCGCTTCGGGCTCAAGCAACAGGTCGTCGACGACCAGCACGGGTTCCCGGTCGACCCCGACGTACAGTACCTGCCGGCCGGGCGACGGGTGCAGCGCGAACGCCGCCTCCATGCGCGCATTCATGGCCGATCCCCGGCATGCGCGAGCCGCTTGTTGCGGCGGTCGATCATCGCGTAGACGTGGCCGAGCGACGCCAGCATGGTGTAGGCCGGGCCGAGAAAGCCCTGTGCGTGCAGCCCGGCAATCGCTTCACCATCGAGTTGTGCCATGCGGGCTTCATCGATCGTGTACAGGCCGTGGACCTGGGTCGTTTCCCCGTTTTCGAACGTGATCTCCAGCTGCATGGGCACCAGCAGTTGGAGGTGGACGAGCGTGTCGATGAATTGCCGTGTCGGTGCCTCGCCATCCAGCAGTTCGGCCAGGCGCCCCTTGGCTTCTTCCAGACAGGGCGTTTCCTGGCCATCGGTGTCGAAGATGCGCTCGCCGTCGGCACCGATGCTGGCGTGCCCGATGTCGATGCACACGACGAAGTGCTTGTCCCCGGCGGCCGGGTCGCCGGCCTGCCCGAGGAAAAACGGCTGGCGCGCGACTTGCAGCGGCACGTAGATGGCGTCCCACCGTCCGTCATCGACGAACAGGTTTTCGCTGTCGTGAAAGCCGAACAGTGCGACGCAGGCGAAGCGGCCGGTGTCCTTGTCCTTGGTGAATGCGATCGGGTATTGGACGACGAGCTTCAGGAACTCGCTCAATACCACCGGCACCATGTTCAGTGCCGCGGCGGCGGCTTCCGCCCGCCCGCTGTCGACGCGAACCTGCCGGTGCGCCATATTGTCCAGTGCAACAAGATGAGTCATGCGTGTGTCCTTCTTCTTGTGGTGGCCTATACGGCGGAGAAGCCGTAGGCGTGGATCTTGGCGATCAGGTCGCGATGGGTTGGCAGCATTTTCAGCGCTTTCCTGACGGCAGCGGTGTTGTTGGCCAGATGCTCCTGGGCCGCACGCCGCTCGTTTGCCGACAGCCGCAGGAATTGCGGGTCGGTTTTAAATCCCATGCCATACAGCACGTACTGGTAACTGGCGGCCGGGAATACCTCGTTGTTGCTGGTGAAGTCGCAGTTGCCGGGCGGGCGGTAGCGCCACAGCCGCATCAGATCTTTCAAACTGTCGGGGATGGTGTCGGGGTCCCGGTTCTCGGTCCAGAACGCATTGTCGGTGCGCTTGCTGAGGATGTAATGCAGCTTCAGGAAATCGATGATCCGGTCCCAGCGATATAAAAAGGTGTCGTTGAAGCGCCGGGCGGCGATGTCCACGGTGTCGCGGGTGGCGGGCAACTGCTCGGCAAGCATTTCTGCCGACATTTCGACCAGCACCAGCGCCGAGGCTTCCAGGGGCTCCAGGAAGCCGGCGGCCAGGCCCACCGCCACGCAGTTGTTTTTCCAGAACAGCCGGCGATGGCCGGAGCGGATCGGAATGCTGCGCGTGCTCACCGTTTTGCCCGCCGGCCCGATATACGCGCGCAGCGCGGCTTCCGCCTGGTCGTCGCTCGTGTGCCTGCTGGAATACACGTAGCCGGTGCCGCGGCGGTTCACCAGGCCGATATCCCAGATCCAGCCGGCCGCCTGGGCGGTCGAGATGGTGTGCGAGGCGATCGGCGCGTCGGCGCGCTCGTAGGGCACCTGGGCGGCGATGGCCTTGTCGATGAACAGCACGTCGCCGCGGTCGACGAACGGCACGCCGAGATGCTTGCCCAGCAGGAGGGAAGAAAAACCCGTGCAGTCGATGAACAGGTCGCCCGCGATCTCGCCCTGCTGCGCGGTGACGATGGCCGCGATATCGCCATCGGGTGCGCTCCTGACGGCGGTCACATCGCCCAGGACATGCGTCACGCCCAGCCTGGCCGTGCAATGGCGCGTCAGGAATGCGACGAATTTGCCGGCATCGAGGTGGTAGGCGTAGTTGGCGACGGAGGCGTATTCCGGCGTGGTGATCATCTTCGGCGCCAGCCCGTGTTCGCAGACCTGCTCCTGCAGGCACACCGAGTCGGAGAACGAGTGGCCGGCGCAGGCCGTTTGCCAGTATGGCACCAGGTCCAGCTGGCCGAAGCCTTGCGGCAGCATCAGCGGATGATAGTAGAAGTCGTCGGCGGTGCCGTCCACCCAGCGTGCGAACTTGGCGCCCTGCTTGAACGTGGCATCGCATTCGCGCATGAAGTCGGTTTCCGAAATGCCCATCTTCATCAGCGTGCTGCGCATGGTGGGCCAGGTGCCCTCGCCCACGCCGATCGGGCCAATGGTCGGCGATTCGACCAGGGTGACGGTGATGCCGCTATCCGGGTGGGCGTGCCGGGCCGCGATGCGCCCTGCCGTGATCCAGCCGGCCGCGCCGCCGCCGACGATGA
>DASVVD010000408.1:0-3811 GCA_036386715.1 Pseudoduganella sp. | reverse complement strand
GCTATTTCAAGCCGGGCTTGACTCCGCTGGGCGTTCCCGCTTATACTTGTCGGCTTTCCGTTCGCTCAGGAAAGTAAATAAGAAGGCCGAGTCCGCTGAAGCAATGGCGGAACCACCATTTGAGCGTGTTTTACTATTTAGGAAGTCAACATGAAAACTTTTTCCGCTAAGGGCCATGAAGTCCAGCGCGACTGGTTCGTGATTGACGCGACGGACAAAGTCCTCGGCCGTGTTGCCAGCGAAGTGGCACGCCGACTGCGCGGCAAGCACAAGCCAGAATTTACCCCTCACGTCGACACCGGCGACTTCATCGTCGTCATCAACGCAGGCAAACTGCGCGTGACCGGCACCAAAGCCACCGAGAAGACGTACTACCGTCACTCCGGCTACCCGGGCGGTATCTACGAAACGAACTTCCTGAAGATGCAACAGCGTTTCCCGGGCCGTGCCCTGGAAAAGGCCGTCAAAGGCATGCTGCCAAAAGGCCCGCTGGGCTACGCAATGATCAAGAAGCTGAAAGTGTACGCCGAAGGTTCGCACCCGCACGCTGCCCAGCAACCAAAAGCACTCGAATTCTAAGGAACTGACATGATCGGTAACTACAACTACGGCACCGGCCGTCGCAAGAGTGCAGTTGCTCGCGTGTTCATCAAGGTCGGCACCGGCCAGATCATCGTGAACGGCAAGCCTGCTTCCGAGTATTTCTCCCGCGAAACCGGCCTGATGGTGATCCGTCAGCCGCTGGAACTGACCGGCAACGTCGAGCGTTTCGACATCAAGGTCAACGTGCATGGCGGCGGCGAGTCCGGCCAGGCAGGTGCAGTGCGCCACGGTATCACCCGTGCACTGATCGACTACGATGCAGGCCTGAAGCCTGACCTGGCGAAAGCCGGCTTCGTCACCCGTGACGCGCGTGAAGTCGAGCGTAAGAAAGTCGGCCTGCGCAAAGCACGTCGCGCAAAACAGTTCTCGAAGCGTTAATCGGTTCCAGATCTGTTGCTGCACCCCAGCCTGGCTCTGCCGGGCTGGCATCGAAAAGCCGCTGGCCCCCGGGTCCGCGGCTTTTTGCATTCTGCATTGGTAAAACGGCTGTCACCGGACACTGTTAAAATCCCGGCTCACTCACATTTTTTGCAAGGAACAAGAACATGATCAAAGTTGGCATCGTCGGCGGCACCGGTTACACCGGCGTGGAACTGCTGCGATTGTTGGCAGTCCATCCCGAAGTGCAGCTGACGGCAATCACGTCGCGCAAGGAGGATGGCTTGCCGGTGGCCGACATGTATCCGTCGCTGCGCGGCCGCGTCGACCTGGCGTTTTCCGCGCCGGACAAGGTCGACCTGACGCAATGCGACGTCGTGTTCTTTGCCACCCCGCACGGCGTGGCGATGGCGCAGGCGCCGGAACTGCTGGCCAAGGGCGTCAAGGTAATCGACCTGGCGGCGGACTTTCGCATCAAGGACCGCGCCGTGTTCGAGAAAACCTACAAGATCGACCACACGGCACCGGAACTGCTGGAACAGGCGGTGTATGGCCTGGTCGAACTGAACCGTGAAGAGATCAAGGGGGCGAACCTGATCGCCAATCCGGGCTGCTATCCGAACACGATGCAGGTCGGCTTCGCACCGCTGCTCAAGGCCGGCGTGATCGATGCCGGCAACCTGATCGCCGACTGCAAGTCGGGCGTTTCCGGCGCGGGTCGCAAGGCCGAGATCGGCATCCTGTTCTCCGAGTCGAGCGACAATTTCAAGGCCTACGGCGTGGCTGGTCACCGCCACACCCCGGAAACCACCGCCCAGCTGCAGCGCCTGACGGACCAGAAAGTGTCGCTGGTCTTCACGCCGCACCTGGTGCCGATGATCCGCGGCATGCATTCGACCCTGTATGGCAAGCTCACGAAAGAGATCAGCAATGCGGACCTGCAGAAGCTGTTCGAAGAGGCGTATGCCGGCGAGCAGTTCATCGACGTGATGCCCTTCGGCTCGCACCCGGAAACGCGCACCACGAAGGGTTCGAACGTGCTGCGCCTTGCCGTGCATCGCCCGGACGACGGCAACACCGTGATCGTGCTGGTAGTGCAGGACAACCTCGTGAAAGGCGCCTCCGGCCAGGCGGTGCAGTGCATGAACCTGATGTTCGGGCTCGATGAAAGCCTGGGCCTGAACACGATTGCACTGCTGCCTTGACGGTTTGCCATTGAAGTGCAGCCGGGTTTGCCACATCTTGCCTCATATCCTGAGAGAAATGGGGCGGTCCGAAGCAGGGCCGCGCGCAAAGGTCTATAATGACCGCAACGATTCTTAGTAGGAGTGACCAATGAATGCAGTAGCCGAAGCACAAGAAGTGATCCCGGCGCCGATCATCTTCACCGACAGCGCGGCCGGGAAAGTGGCCCAGCTGATCGAGGAAGAAGGCAATCCCGACCTGAAACTGCGTGTGTTCGTGCAGGGCGGTGGCTGCTCCGGTTTCCAGTACGGTTTCACGTTCGATGAAATCGTCAACGAAGACGACACCACGATGGTCAAGAACGGCGTCCAGCTGCTGATCGATTCGATGAGCTACCAGTACCTGGTAGGCGCCGAGATCGATTACAAGGACGACCTGGAAGGCGCACAGTTCGTGATCAAGAACCCGTCGGCCACGTCGACCTGCGGGTGCGGTTCTTCGTTCTCCGTATAAGCCGGTTCAGCTTATCGAAACGGCGGCCAGCGCAAGCTGGCCGCCGTTTTTCGTTTGCGGGACGCTAGCCGGCAACAGCTCATACGGCGGCGAGGCGGGCATTGGCTGCCAGGCGTTGTTCGAAGCGCGCCCACAGCCCATCGTGGTAAGGCATCAGGATCACGTTCAGTACCGGCTCCAGCACGGCCACCAGGCCGCCCAGGGCCAGCGAGCCGGTGGCCCAGTACATCACGGCCACGGCGATGATGAAGTGGAACAGCGTCTGGCTCAGCTTTTCCGCCGCCAGCAGCGTGGTGGCGTTGCGGGCGGAGCGCGACCGCAGGCGGTGCCAGAAGCCCTCGTGCAGCGGCAGCAACGCCACGTTGATGATTGGTTCGATAATCGCCGCGAGGCCGCCGAAGGCCACCGAGCCCGTCACCATGTACATCAGGCTGAAGGCGATCGCCATATGGGTGACAACCTGGCTGACTTTTTTCGCTGCGATGATCATGACTGCCTCTGCGTTGGATAACTGTTGAGACAGATGATAACGATTCTCGTTTAATTTTCAAAATTGATTGTCTTCACCAGTGCGATAGATAATTGCAATGATGAAGATGATTTTGATAGCTCAGCGAGGGTAGAGCGCTCCCAGGATGCGTTCGCCACGTGCCCCGGTGACCGACGCCAGGTTGCCCGGCTTGCGTTCGTCAAAGCGCCACGCCAGCCACGCCCAGCACAGGGCCTCCACATGCGATGGATCGGCACCGATGGCGGCGCTGGTTTGCACGTCGACCCGTTCGCCCAGTTCCTCCGCCAGCATGCGCAGCAGCGTGCCGTTGTAGGCGCCGCCGCCGCAGACATACAGCGCATCGGTTTCCGGGGCATGCAAGTGGATACCGCCGGCGAGCGTCGCCGCTGTCAGCCGCGTCAGCGTCGCCGCCACATCGACCGGCAACGCGCCGGGGAAACCGGCCAGGCGCGTGCGCAGCCAGTCCAGGTGGAACAGGTCGCGGCCGGTGCTTTTGGGAGCTGACTGAGCAAAATAAGTTTCATTCATTAGCAGTCGAAGCAGCTCGTCGTCCACCTGACCACTTGCGGCCCAGGCGCCGTCAGCATCATAGTCGCGGCCATGATGACGGCCAATCCATGC
>DASVVD010000407.1:0-1916 GCA_036386715.1 Pseudoduganella sp. | reverse complement strand
GACCCGAGCGTGGGCGAGATGCTGGACAAGGCCCGCGCCACCTGGGCCGTGCCGGAGCACCAGCTGGTGCACATCTCGAACGGCCGCACGTCGTTCAACGACCGCCAGCATGCGGACCTGATCACCACGATGCCGGCAGCCTATGCCCGCGCGCCGTGGATCGAGATCGAGGCCAAGTCGAAGGAAGACGCCATCAACGGCCTGGCCGGCTGGCGCGCCGCGGCCGCCTGAGCATTACGTCGCGGCTGGTTTGCCGGCCTGTCTGGCGGCATCCTTGACGGCTTTCGCGGCGGCGGCGTCGAACAGCGTCTTGGCATCCTTGTGCGCCTGGTCGATAGTGCGCAGCTTGACGTTCTTGTCGTGCCGCACGAAGAACTCCTTGTCCTGCGCGGCCATCACGATCTTGACGGCATCGTTTTCGGGAACATCGTATTTCTCGAAGATGAGCGTTGTCACTTCGTCCAGGTATTCTTCGTAGGTCATTTGGGGCTCCGGGTGAAGGCCGCATTGTACCCGGGCGCACCGGAGAAACGCCGTGCAGGAAAACGCCGTGTTGCAAGGCGCCGGCGTTTTCCGTTGCTGCCATGTCGCGTCAGAAGTAGATCAGCTCGCCTTCACGCCTGGCCTGCGCCTTCGAATAGCTGACCCGGTGGGCCACCTTGCCGTCCGGCGCTAGCAGCGTGATTTCACCGCCCTTGTTCGACAGTTCGATCGAGCCGCGCGGCAGGTTGACAGTAACCGCGCTGCGGGCCGGGATGACACCCCCGTCGTCCGCCACGATGAGGCGCTTGCGGTTCGCGTCGCGCAGCACGAAGCCCGCCAGCGCCACCGGCTCGGCGCCGCCATTGGCCAGGATCACGCTCTCGCCACCCGGGTCGTTCCCGCCCGGATTGACCAGCGCGGCCACGATGCGCACCTTGCTGTTGCCAATCGGATCGGGCAAGGGTTCGGTGCCCGGCGGCGGCGTCACGTCCCCTGCCGGGCCCAGGTAGACCGGATAGAAGGTGCGGATGTGCTGGTCGTTCTCGCTGCGGAATACCTTCAGCTCGTAGCGCGCGCCGTTGATGACCGCCTCCTTCGGCGCCCGCGCGCCGAGGTGGGCGCGCACGGTGCCCAGCGCCATCAACCCTTCCACGCTGCAGCCGACGAAGAAACCGCCGGTCGGCTTGGTGAGCGGGCGCAGCACCTGCGCATCGTAGTCCGGCGCCATCCATTTATAGGAGATCGTGACGGACTCGGCGAACGCCTCCTGGCCATCCTTGTAGACGCCGCGCAGGTAGACGATGCGGTCGTCGTCCAGCCCGGGAAACGCGGCGCGGTTGTTCTCGCGCTGGGCCATGCCGTCGTCCAGGTAATACTTGTACCAGAAGTGGTAGCCCTGCACTTTCGGCCCCTGCTGCTCGCCGACGAAGACGTGCTCGAAACCGGACAGCGCCGGATCGCTGCCGCCGCGGAAGGTGCGGAACCACATTTCCAGCAACGTGGCATACCACCGCGCAGTGCTGATGGAGGTGCCGGTGGCCTCTTCCACATACTGCCGGGCCACCAGCATGGGCGGGCTCTCGACGACCGCATCGAGCAGGTTGTGGATTTCCTCGCGCTCCTGCGGCGTTTCCGCTTCCAGGTCCTGCTCGTCCAGCGCATAGTTGTCGAACAGCGCGTGCACCAGCTCATAGGTGGTGCGCTTGTGCTGCGGCAGCACGAGATCGAACAGGATGTTGGGGTCCTGCAGCGTCTCGGTCCTGGTCATGACCCGGATGTGGCCATCCTGATCGTTTCCGGCCGCGGCGGCGTTGGCCAGCAGCGGCTTCACGCCGCTGCCGGCCTGGTCCGCATCCCAGATTGCCTGGTAGATATTCATGGTGCTTCCTTTCAGGTGAACCCTTCCGGTGCCCTGTGCCAGGATCATTTTTTTT
>DASVVD010000406.1:0-2394 GCA_036386715.1 Pseudoduganella sp. | reverse complement strand
CGCCTCCGAGGAGCAGTCGGCCGGCGTGGGCCAGATCAACGCGGCCGTGGGCCAGATGAGCCAGGGCACGCAGCAGAACGCCTCGAGTTCCGAGGAACTGGCGGCAACGGCCGAGGAAATGAGCGGCCAGGCCGAACAGCTTCAGGCGGCCATGAGCTTCTTCCACCTGGCCGGCAACGACGGCGCGCGGGTGGTGGCCAAGGTGCGCAGCGGCAGCACGCGGCCGGCACGGCGCGGGCGGCTGGCCGACGGCTTCGCCACGCACGGCGAGCTGGACGAAAAGAACTTCACCAATTTCTGATGGACCGATCATGAAGCACACCAAGCAAGACAGCAATGCGGCGGCAACCGGGGCCGCCCAGTACCTGACCTTCATGCTGGGCGGCGAATCGTTCGGCATCGGCATCATGGCGGTCAAGGAGATCATCGAATTCTCCGGTATCACCGAAGTGCCGATGATGCCGGAATCGATCCGCGGCGTGATCAACCTGCGCGGCGCCGTGGTGCCCGTGATGGACCTGGCGGCGCGCTTCGGCCGGCCGCTGGCGGTGCCGGGCAAGCGCACCTGCATCGTCATCGTCGAACTGGAAAGCGATGGCGAACGGCAGGTGACGGGCGTGGTGGTGGACGCCGTCAGTGCCGTGCTGGACATCCCGGTGGCGGAAATCGAGCCGGCGCCGTCGTTCGGTACCCGCATCCGCGGTGACTTCATCGGCGGCATGGCCAAGGTGAACGGCAAGTTCGTGATCCTGCTGAACGTGACGCAGGTGCTGGCGCTCGACGCCCTGGCCATGCTGCCGGAGCTGGCCGAAGCGCAAACCGCATGAACGCGGTCGCGATCAGCGAACACGAGTTCGCGCAGTTCCAGCGCTTCATCCTCGACATCGCCGGCATCACGATGTCGGATGCGAAGAAGGCGCTGGTCA
The DNA here is from genome assembly GCA_036386715.1 of Pseudoduganella sp. GTDB lineage: Bacteria > Pseudomonadota > Gammaproteobacteria > Burkholderiales > Burkholderiaceae_D > Rugamonas. The sequence continues at coordinate 1,468 of DASVVD010000406.1, read as the reverse complement.
GCGGGCGGCTCGGCAAGCGGCTGCACCACTTCGGGCTGGACAGCTACGGCGCCTATTTCGAGCTGCTGGCCGGCGGGCGGCATCCGGACGAGACCCAGGTCGCGGTCGACCTGCTGACCACCAACGAGACCTACTTCTTCCGCGAGTCGCGCCATTTCGAACTGCTGCGCGAGGCGGCGCGCGCGCACCAGGCATCGGGCAGCGGGCCGTTCCGGGTATGGAGCGCGGCCAGTTCGTCCGGCGAGGAGCCCTACAGCATCGCGATGGTGCTGGCGGACACGCTGGGCAACGCGCCGTGGGAAGTGATGGCTTCCGACATCAGCACCCGTGTGCTGCAGCGCGCCCGCGTCGGGCATTACCCGATGGAGCGCGCCGCGCACGTGCCGGAAGACTACCTGAAACGCTTCTGCCTGAAAGGCATCCGCGAGCAGCAGGGCACGCTGCTGGTGGACCGGGCGCTGCGCCAGCGCGTGCAGTTCCGGCAGGTGAACCTGAACACGCAGCTGCCGTCCGACCTGGGCATGTACGACGTGATTTTCCTGCGCAACGTGATGATCTACTTTAATGCCGACACCAAGCGGCAGGTGGTGGCGCGCGTGACGTCGCGCCTGAAGCCGGGCGGCCAGTTCTTCATCGGCCATTCCGAAAGCCTGCACGAGATCAGCGACGCGGTAAAGCCGGTGATGCCGTCGGTGTACCGGAAAGCCGCCTGACGAACCGCCGGCATGCGGGCCGCCGCGCGCGGCCCGCATGCGTTAACCTGGCGTCTTGCAGCGCTTGCGCGATTTCTGGATACCTATGAATCCTATCAATGTGATGGTCGTCGACGATTCGGCCGTGGTGCGCAAGATCGTCGGCGAAATGCTGGCGGCCGCGCCGGGAATCCGGCTGCTGCATGCCGTGTCCGATCCGCTGCTGGCGATCGAGCGGATGAAGCTGCAGTGGCCGGACGTGATCGTGCTGGACGTGGAAATGCCGCGCATGGACGGCATCACGTTCCTGAAGAAGATCATGGCCGAGCGGCCCACGCCGGTGATCATCTGCTCGACGCTGACCGAGAAGGGCGCCCAGACCACGATGGCGGCCATGGCCGCCGGCGCGGTGAACGTGATCGCCAAGCCGAAACTGGGCCTGAAGGATTTCCTGAACGACAGCGCCGCCGAGCTGGTGAACGCGGTGCGTGCCGCCGCCCAGGTGAACGTGCGCCGGCTCGCCCAGCGCGCGGCGACCCCGGCGCAGGCGCCGGCCAAGCTGACGGCCGATGCGATCCTCTCGCCGGCGGCCGAGTCGCGCACGCCGCTGCAGACCACCGAGCGGGTGGTGGCGATCGGCACCTCCACCGGCGGCACCCAGGCGCTCGAAGAAGTGCTGACCGTGCTGCCGCGCGTGACGCCGGGCATCGTGATCGTGCAGCACATGCCGGAAAAATTCACGGCGGCGTTTGCCGACCGGCTCAACAAGCTGTGCC
>DASVVD010000405.1:0-14750 GCA_036386715.1 Pseudoduganella sp. | reverse complement strand
GCGCTGCCTGTACTGCTACGACGCGCCCTGCATGAACGCCTGCCCCACCGGCATCGACGTGGCGGGCTTTATCAAGAACATCCACGACGGGAACATCGACGGCGCCGCGCACGGCATCCTGAAGGCCAACATCTTCGGCGGCAGCTGCGCCCGCGTCTGTCCCACCGAGATCCTGTGCGAGGATGCCTGCGTGCGCAACCACGACGCCGAAGGCCAGCCGGTGAAGATCGCGCTGCTGCAGCGCTACGCCACCGACAACATGAGCTTCACGGAGCACCCGTTCCAGCGCGCCAGGGCCACCGGCCGCAAGGTCGCCGTGGTCGGTGCCGGGCCGGCCGGCCTGTCGTGCGCGCACCGCCTGGCCATGCTCGGCAACGATGTCGTCGTCTTCGAGGCGCAGGACAAGGCCGGCGGCCTGAACGAGTACGGCATCGCCAAGTACAAGCTCACCAACGATTTCGCGCAACGCGAAGTGGACTTCCTGATGGGCATCGGCGGCATCGAGATCCGCCTCGGCCAGAAGCTGGGCGACAACCTGCACCTGAAGGACCTGCATGCCGGTTTCGATGCGGTGTTCCTGGGCCTGGGCCTCGGCGCCAGCCGCAAGCTGGGCCTGACCGGCGAGGAAGCACCGGGCCTGCTGGCCGCCGTCGACTACATCGCCGAGCTGCGCCAGGCGCAGGACCTCGCCGCGCTGCCGGTGCCGAAACGCGCCATCGTGGTCGGCGCAGGCAATACCGCGATCGACATGGCCGTGCAGATCCAGCGCCTGGGCGCGGAAGAGGTGACGCTGGTGTACCGGCGCGGCTTCGATGCCATGAGCGCCACGCACCATGAACAGGAAATCGCCAAGGCAAACCAGGTGCGCATGGTCACCTGGGCACAGCCTCAGGAAGTGCTGCTCGATGCCGCCAGCCGCGTGCGCGGCATGCGCTTCGAGAAAACCCGGCTCGACGGCAGCCGCCTGGCCGGCACCGGCGAAACCTTCGAGATCGCCGCCGACGCCGTGTTCAAGGCGATCGGGCAGACGATGGCCGATGCCTCGCTGGCCGATCCACTGGCCACGCTGCTGGGGCGCGATGGCGACAGGATCCATGTCGACGAACAGTTCCGCACCGCGCTGCCGGGCATCTACGCCGGCGGCGACTGCGTGGCCCCGGGGCAGGACCTTACGGTACAGGCGGTCCAGCACGGCAAGCTGGCGGCCATGGCGATCCACGCCGAACTTCAATCGAAACTGGAGGCTGCATAATGAGTGACTTGTCTATCGACTTCTGCGGCATCAAGTCGCCCATCCCGTTCTGGCTGGCTTCCGCACCGCCCACCGACAAGGCCTACAACGTGATCCGCGCCTTCGAGGCCGGCTGGGGCGGCGTGGTGTGGAAAACGCTGGGCGAGGATCCGCCGGCCGTCAACGTCTCGTCGCGCTATTCCGCCATCTACGGCAAGAACCGCGAAGTCATCGGCTTCAACAACATCGAGCTGATCACCGACCGCTCGCTGGAGATCAACCTGCGCGAGATCACCGCCGTCAAGGAAGCCTGGCCGGACCGCGCCATCGTGGTCTCGCTGATGCTGCCGTGCGAGGAGCACTACTGGGCCGACATCCTGCCGAAGGTGGAAGCCACCGGCGCGGACGGTATCGAGCTGAACTTCGGCTGCCCGCACGGCATGCCCGAGCGGGGCATGGGCGCCGCTGTCGGCCAGGTGCCGGAGTATGTGGGCATGGTTACCGCATGGTGCAAGAAGCACAGCAGGCTGCCGGTGATCGTCAAGCTCACGCCGAACATCACCGACATTCGTCACCCTGCACGGGCGGCGCACGGCGGCGGCGCGGATGCGGTCTCGCTGATCAACACGATCAACTCGATCACCTCGATCGACCTGGAACGCATGGTAGCGCTGCCCACGGTTGGCTCGGCCAGCACGCACGGCGGCTACTGCGGCACCGCGGTGAAGCCGATCGCACTGAACATGGTGGCCGAGATCGCCCGCGATCCGCAAACGCGCGGCCTGCCGATTTCCGGCATCGGCGGCATCAACAACTGGCGCGACGCCGCCGAGTTCATCGCGCTCGGTGCCGGCTGCGTGCAGGTGTGCACCGCGGCGATGCTGCACGGCTTCCGCATCGTCGAGGAAATGAAGGATGGCCTGTCGCGCTGGATGGACAGCCAGGGCTACCGCACGATCGAGGAATTCCGCGGCCGCGCGGTGCCCAACACCACCGACTGGAAATACCTGGACATGAATTTCAAGACGATTGCCCAGATCAGCCAGGCGGACTGCATCGGCTGCGGGCGCTGCCACGTGGCCTGCGAAGATACCTCGCACCAGGCCGTCGCCCGGCTGGTGGACGAGGCCACCGGCAAGCGCACCTATGAAGTCATCGACAGCGAATGCGTGGGCTGCAACCTGTGCGAGATCACGTGCCCGGTGCAGGGCTGCATCACGATGGTGCCGCAGCAGACCGGCAAGGGCTACCTGAACTGGACGCAGGATCCGCGCAATCCGAGGGCGGAACAGGTGCCCACGGCTGCCTGATGGAAGAACCGGTTCCAGGCACCCCTCGGGCTACCCGGAACCGGCGTTTGACTTTGAAAGAGCCGCCAACAAGAACAGCTGAAACCACCATTCAGCAACCAGCACAGAACACGCGCAACCCGAGGAGAGTGCAGTGAACCACGATATCAAAGCCAACCCCCACCTGTGGAACGAGGATCTCGCCCCCACTTCCGCCGCGCAGCGAACCTGGCTCTGGTACCACTTTGCGGCGCTGTGGGTCGGCATGGTGATGTGCATCCCGGCCTACACGCTGTCGGCCAGCCTGGTCGAGGCGGGCATGTCGGCCTGGCAGGCGGTGCTGACCGTGTTCCTTGCCAACGCCATCGTGCTGGTACCGATGCTGGCGATCGGCCACGCGGGTACCAAGTACGGCATTCCGTATGCGGTGCTGGCGCGCGCTTCGTTCGGCACCGCCGGCGCCAAGCTGCCGGCGCTGATGCGCGCGATCGTGGCCTGCGGCTGGTATGGCATCCAGACCTGGTTCGGCGGCAGCATGATCTACACGCTGCTGGGCGTCGCGATGGGGCACGAGATCGGCGGCGACAAGCTTGCGGTACTGGGCATCAACGCTGCGCAGCTGGCGTGCTTCCTGGCGTTCTGGGCGATCCAGTTCTGGTACATCGTGCACGGCATGGATTCGATCCGCAAGCTCGAGACGTACACCGCGCCGCTGAAGATCCTGATCTGTTTCGTGCTGCTGTACTGGGTGTATGAAAAGGCGGGCGGCTTCGGCCCGCTGCTGGACAAGCCGTCGCAATTCGCACCGGGGCAGCCGAAGGAAGGCCAGTTCTGGATGGCGTTCTGGCCGTCGCTGACGGCCATGGTGGGCTTCTGGGCCACGCTGGCACTGAACATCCCCGACTTCACGCGCTTCGCCAAATCGCAGAAAGACCAGATCGTGGGCCAGTCGGTCGGCCTGCCGGTGCCGATGGGTTTGCTGGCCGCGCTGGCCGTCATCGTCACGTCCGCCACGGTGGTCCTGTACGGCAAGGCGATCTGGGATCCGGTGGACCTGGCCTCGCGGATGACCGGCGCGGCCGTGCTGATCGCGCTGGTCGTGCTGCTGGTCGATACCGTGAGCGTCAACCTGGCCGCCAACCTGGTCGGCCCGGCGTACGATTTTTCGGCGCTGGCACCAAAGCGCATCTCCTACCGCACCGGCGGCTACATCACGGCCGGCATCGCGCTGGCGATGATGCCGTGGAAGGTGCTGGAAACCACCCAGGGCTATATCTTCACGTGGCTGATCGGCTATTCGGCGCTGCTGGGCCCGATTGCCGGCGTGCTGATCGTCGACTACTACCTGGTGCGCAAGACCGAGCTCGATGTCGCGCAGCTGTACCGCGACAACGGCATCTACTCGTACCGCAACGGCTGGAACACGGCGGCCATCGTGGCCTTCGTGGCCGGCGTGCTGCCGAACATACCCGGCTTCCTCAACGCGGCGTTCCCGGACTCGTTCCCGAACGTCGGCGCCGCCTTCAAGACGATCTACACGTATGCGTGGTTCGTCGGCATCGCCATCGCCGCTGTCGTGTACGGCGCGCTGATGCGTGCACCCGCCTTCCACCCCGCTACACCAGTATTGAACGGAGACACCAAATGAGCCTGATCATCCGAGGCGGTACCGTCGTCAACGCGGACCGCGCCTTCCGGGCCGATGTGCTGTGCGATGGCGACAGGATCGTCGCCGTCGGCGACAACCTGGACGTTCCCGCGGGGACGAAAACCATCGACGCCTCCGGCCAGTACGTGATGCCCGGCGGGATCGACCCGCACACGCACATGAACCTGCCGTTCATGGGCACCGTGACGGCCGACGATTTCTATACCGGCACCGCGGCCGGCCTGGCCGGCGGCACCACCACCATCATCGATTTCGTCATCCCCAATCCGCAGCAGTCGCTGCTCGAGGCCTACCACCAGTGGCGCGGCTGGGCTGCCAAGGCGGCCGGCGACTATACGTTCCACGTGGCGATCACGTGGTGGTCGGACCGCGTGCACGAAGAGATGGGCATCCTGGTGCGCGATCACGGCGTGAACAGCTTCAAGCACTTCATGGCCTACAAGAACGCCATCATGGCCGATGACGAGACGCTGGTGAAAAGCTTCCGGCGTTCGCTGGAACTGGGCGCGATCCCCACCGTGCATGCCGAGAACGGCGAACTGGTGTACCAGCTGCAGCGCGACCTGCTGGCCAAGGGGATTACCGGGCCGGCGGCGCATCCGCTGTCGCGCCCGCCGGCCGTGGAGGCGGAAGCGGCCAACCGGGCCATCGCGATCGCCAGCGTATTGAACACCCCGCTGTACATCGTGCACGTGTCGTGCAAGGAATCGCTCGATGCGATCACGCGCGCCCGGGCCATGGGCCAGCGCGTGTATGGCGAGGCGCTGGCGGGGCATCTGCTCATCGACGACAGCGTCTACCAGAACCCGGACTTCGATTTCGCCGCCGGCCACGTGATGAGTCCGCCGTTCCGCAGCAAGGAACACCAGCGCGCGCTGTGGCAGGGCCTGCGCGGCGGCAACCTGCACACCACGGCCACCGACCATTGCACCTTCTGCGCCGAGCAGAAGGGCGCCGGCCGCGACGATTTCACGAAGATCCCGAACGGCTGCGGCGGCGTCGAGGACCGCATGGCCGTGATCTGGGACGAAGGGGTGAACGGCGGGCTGCTGACGCCCTCCGAATTCGTCAAGGTCACTTCCGCCAACGCGGCGCAGATCTTCAATATCTACCCGCGCAAGGGCGTCGTGCAGGCCGGTGCGGATGCCGATGTCGTGGTGTGGGATCCGGCAGGCACCCGCACCATCTCGGCCAAAACCCAGTTCGCCAAGGGCGGCTTCAACGTGTTCGAGGGCCGCACCGTGAAAGGCATTCCAAGTACCACGGTCGCCGCCGGCAAGGTGGTATTCCACCGCGGCGAGCTGATGGCCGTGGAGGGCGCCGGCCGGCACGTCGACCGCCCCGCATTCACTCCGATTTCCCCGAACTGAAGGACACCCAATGAACGACATGACCGAGGCAGTAAAGACTGGCGTGGATCCGGAAGCGCTGCGCGTGGATGGCCGGCGGCTGTGGGATGCGCTGATGGAACTGGCGAAAATCGGCGCTACCGAGAAGGGCGGCGTGAAGCGCCTGGCGCTGACGGACCTGGACCGGCAGGGCCGCGACCTCGTCGTCGGCTGGGGCAAGGCGGCCGGCATGACGGTCACCATCGACCAGATCGGCAACGTCTTCATGCGCCGCGCAGGCACCAACGATGCGCTGCCGCCGGTGATGACGGGCAGCCATATCGACACGCAGCCCACCGGCGGCAAGTTCGACGGCAACTACGGCGTGCTGGCCGGGCTGGAAGTGGTGCGCACGCTGAACGACCATGGCATCCGCACGGAAGCGCCGATCGAGGTGGCGTTCTGGACCAACGAGGAAGGCTCGCGCTTCGTGCCGGTGATGATGGGCTCCGGCGTGTTCTGCGGCGCCTTCACGCTGGAGACCGCCTACGCGGCGAAGGATGTCGACGGCAAGACCGTCGGCGAGGAGCTGGAGCGCATCGGCTATCGTGGCGACCAGGTGCCGGGCGACCACCCGATCGGCGCTTATTTCGAGACGCATATCGAGCAGGGTCCGGTGCTGGAAGACGCCGACAAGGTGATCGGCGTGGTGCCCGCCGTGATGGGCCTGTCGTGGTACGACTGCACGGTGACCGGCATGGAGGCGCATGCCGGCCCCACGCCGATGCACCTGCGGCGCGATGCGATGCAGGTGGCCGCGCAGATCATTCCGGAAGTGGTGGCGATCGCCAACCGCTATCCGCCCTATGGCCGCGGCACGGTCGGCATGATGCAGGTGTTCCCGAACAGCCGCAACGTGATTCCCGGCGAAGTGAAATTCTCGATCGACCTGCGCAACGTGAACGACGAGCTGCTGACCACGATGCACGAGGAGATCACCGCGTTCGTGGCGAAGATCGCCGCCGACTCGGGGCTGGGCATCAAGCTCGAACGCGTGTCGTACTATCCGCCTTGCCCGTTCCACCCGGACGTGGTCGGCGCCGTGCGCAGCGCCACCGCGAAGCTCGGTTATTCGACGATGGACGTGGTGTCCGGCGCCGGCCACGATGCGATCTACGCGGCGCGGCTGGCGCCTTCCGGCATGATCTTCGTGCCGTGCAAGGACGGCATCAGCCACAACGAGATCGAGGATGCGCAGCCGGCGCACCTGGAGGCCGGCTGCAACGTGTTGCTGCACGCGATGCTGGAACGCGCGAAAGTAGTGTAGGCGCCTGCGCCTAACCGCCTGCCGTGGCCTGGCCCATAATCGTCGTAAGCTCGGTGGCGATCTGCTGCGCCAGCTGGTATATGTGGAAGCCGTCCACGAAGCCGTGGTGCGCCTGCACCGAGAACGGCAGCACCAGTTCGCCGGGTGCGCCGTCGCGGAACTTGCCCCAGGCGAACGAGGGACTGTCCGGGCAATCCAGCGCCGCCACCGGGTGCTGGATCGACGTGAAGGCCAGCCAGGGAATGCAGGTGACGAACATCTGGTGCTTGGCCTCGCGGGGCGCCAGCGCCCGGTAAGGTTCGTTGAACTGCACCATGTTCGACGCCGCCTCCCGTGCGGCGCTGCCGCGGGCAACGAACTCGCGCAGGTCGTCCGACCAGTCGAACATCGCGAAATTGAGGTCGTTGTGCTGGTTGACGACGGTAAACGACGGGATCAGGTGGTCGATCTCGAACACTTCGCCGTCATGGATGCGCCAGCGGAAATTCTCGATCTTCATCGCCGCGCGCAGCACGGCGCACAGCAGCACGTGGAAGGGCGGCAGGCCGCTGGCCTTGCACCAGGGCCGGAAATCCGGCAGCTCCAGCGGGAATGAAAGGTTGACGGCCGGGCTGTCCATGCCGTCGAACATCTGGAAGCGGTCGCGCCGCCGTTCGAAATTTTCCATATCGCGTCTAGTCATCAGGGGGACGATATTGTCGCATGGCCCGCCAGCGCGTCGACCAGTTCGCGTGCATAGCCGGGCAGGTCGGCATAGCTGCGCGTGCACAGCAGCAGGCGCCGCTTCGTCCAGGCATCGGCCAGCCTGACCACCTTCACATTGGCCGCGTCGCGCGAGCGCACCACCGCCGATTCCGGCAGCACGGCCAGCCCGGCGCCGCTGGCCACCATGCGGCACACGGCATCGAAACTGCGCACCCGCACGCGGTAGCGCAGCCGCTTGCCCAGCCGGGTGGCCTGCTCGCCGAGATACAGTTGCAGCGCGCTGTCGCCGGCCAGGCCGATGAAGTCGTGCTCCACCGCGTCGGCAAAGGGCAGCGCGGCATTGCGGCGCAGGCCCTTGCCGAGCGGGTGGGCGGGATGCAGCGCGAGCACCAGGCGGTCCTCGCAGAACAGCCGCGTTTCCAGGCCGCTGCTGTCGACCGAATCGGTCACGATGCCGATATCGGCCAGATCGTCGCGCATGGCCTGCACGATGTCGCTGGACAGGCGCTCCTCGAGATCTACATTGACCTGCGGGTGCGCCGCCATGAAGGCCGCCAGCGCATCGGGCAGGAACTCCGTCAGTGCCGAGGTATTGCACAGCAGGCGCACGTGGCCCTTCAGGCCGGTGGCATATTCGCCCAGGTCGGCACGCATCTTCTCCATCTGCTGCGTGATCAGCCGCGCATGGTGCAGCAGCGTGCGGCCGGCGGCGGTGGGCTCTACGCCGCGGCGGCTGCGCTCCAGCAGCGGCACGCCCAGGGTATCCTCCATGCCGCGCACGCGGGCACTGGCAGAGGCCAGGGCGAGGTTGGCCTGGGCGGCACCGGCGGTGATGCTGCCGGTTTCCGCCACGCGCAGGAACAGTTTCAGGTCGGTCAGGTCGAATCGCATGGTGCCTCCAGCCTCTTGTGTTGAGCCTTCGTCCGGGGCGAAGGCTGCAGCAGTATATTCCACATTTCCAGCATGGGGCCCGGACGGCATACTGCCTTCCATGGAAACCGATCTTTTCTACATTTGCATGGTATTCGTGCTGGCAGGCATGGTGAAAGGCGTCACCGGCATGGGCCTGCCCACGGTGGCCATGGCGCTGCTGGGGCTCGTGATGCCGCCGCTGCAGGCGGCCGCGATCCTCGTCGTGCCTTCGCTTTTGACGAATGTGTGGCAGATGCTGGCGCGGCAGGGCCTGTACCCAATCTGGCTGCGCCTGCGGCCGATGCTGCTCGGCGTGTGCGCCGGCACGCTGCTGGGCGGCACCCTGTTCGGCAGGGGCGAGGGCAAGGCCATCCTCGGCGTCGCACTGGTGCTGTATGCGCTGCTCGGGCTGTCGTCGTGGCACTGGAAGGTGCGCGCCGCACAGGAATGGTGGCTCGGGCCCGTGGTGGGCGTGGCCACCGGCATCCTGACGGCGCTGACCGGCGTGTTCGTGCTGCCCGCCGTGCCCTACCTGCAGGCCCTGCGGCTGGAAAAGGAAGAGCTGGTGCAGGCGATGGGGCTGGCGTTCACCGTCTCGACGCTGGCGCTGGCCGTGCTGCTGGCCGGGCAGGGCGCCTGGCAACCGGCGGATGCCGGCATGTCGTTCGTCGCCCAGCTGCCCGCGCTGGCCGGGCTGGCGCTGGGCACCCGGCTGCGCGGGCGGCTGGAGCCACGCATGTTCCGGCGCTGCTTTTTCCTGACGCTGCTGCTGCTCGGCGTGCACATGGGCGTGGGTGGATGACCTTCCACGCCCGTTCAACGCCCCTTCAGCAGCGCTTTCGCGGCGCTCGTCACCTGGTCGCGCAGCCACTTGTGCTCCGGCGACTGGTGCACCCGCTCGTGCCATAGCTGGTAGAAGCGCATCGGCGGGAACTTGACGGGGATCGTGTAGATCTTCAGCGGCAGCGTCTTCTCGTAGAACTGCACGAACTGGCGGCCGGTGGTCAGGATGAGGTCGGACTGCATCAGCATGTAGGGGATCAGCCCGAAATATGCCGATTCCACCGCCACGTTGCGGTGCAGGCCCTGGCGTTCGAGGAACGCGTCGATCACGCCGACGGAGCCCTGCACCATCTGCGATGGCGCCACGTGCGGCAGCGTCAGGTAGTCCTGCAATGTCATGGCATCGTCGGCGGTGCGCTTGGCATACGGGCTGGCCGCATGCATCGCGCACACGATCGGGTCTTCGAACAGTTTTGAAATGTGCAGGTGCTGCGGCGGTTCGTCCCAGTTGGCGATGACCAGGTCCATGTCGCCGTCCGACAGCAGGCGCACATAGTCGACGCCCGGCCCCAGGCTATGGATGACCACGCGGCTCTTCGGCGAGCCGCGCCGCAGCAGCGCCACCACGCTGGGCAGGAACTGGCTGTCCAGGTAGTCGGGCGCGGCGATGTGGAAGGTGCGCGCCTCTTCCTGGGGGGCGAACGGGGTTTTCTTGACGAACAGGTTTTCGGTCTCGTCGAGGATGCGCTTGGCCGGCTTGAGCAGGCTTTCGCCATGCTGCGTCGGCACCATGCCGCGCGCGCCGCGCACCAGCAGCGGATCGCCGGTCAGCTCGCGCAGCTTGCGCAGCGAGGCCGAAATCGACGGCTGTGGCTGGTTCAGCTTGAGTGCCACGCGTGACACGTTTTTCTCCACCAGCAGCAGGTACAGGATGCGGATCAGGTGCAGGTCGAGATGTTGCGGCAGGGCGGACATGGCAATGGCTGTGTCTATACGGATACGGATATGTCAAATATACGTGAACTTTCATGTCGCGTGCATGACAATGGGGTATCGACTGAAAATAGTCACCACCGGAAACAACGCATGGAAGCCATCACTTACCTGCTGCCTTACAGCCTCGAATGGCTGAACATGCTCTTGCGCTGGCTGCACATCATCACGGGCATCGCCTGGATCGGCGCCTCGTTCTACTTCGTCTGGCTGGACAATTCGATCCGCCCGCCGGCGCCCGGTTCCGAACTGGCGAAGAAGGGCGTGATGGGCGAGCTGTGGGCGGTGCACGGCGGCGGCTTCTACAATCCGCAAAAGTATCTGGTGGCACCGGCCGAGCTGCCGGCGGAGCTGCACTGGTTCAAGTGGGAGGCGTATTCCACGTGGCTGTCGGGCTTTGCGCTGCTGACGGTCGCCTATTATTTCAACGCCCAGGCGATGATGATCGACCGGGCCGTGGCAGACCTGACCACGTGGCAGTCGGTCGGCATCGGCCTCGGCTCGCTGGTCGCCGGCTGGATCGTGTACGACCTGCTGTGCCGCTCGCCGCTGGGCAGGCATGACCTGTGGTTCGGCATCGTGGTCTTCGTGCTGCTGGTCGCCGCGGCATGGGGGCTGACGCACCTGCTGTCCGGCCGCGCCGCCTACATCCACGTGGGCGCGATGATCGGTACCATCATGGTGGCGAACGTGGCAATGCTGATCATTCCCGGCCAGCGCCGGATGGTGAGCGCCATGCGGGCTGGCGGCAAGCCCGACCCGGTGCATGGCGTGCGCGCCAAGCAGCGCAGCGTCCACAACAACTATTTCACGCTGCCGGTGCTGTTCATCATGATCAGCAACCACTATGCGATGACCTACCGGCACGCGCATGCCTGGCTGGTGCTGGCGCTGATCATGGCGGCCGGGGTGTTCATCCGCCATTTCTTCAACCTGCGGCACCGGGGCCGCGTCGCATGGCGCTACCCGGCCATCGGCATCGCGCTGCTGCTGGCGGTCGCCGTGATGATCGCGCCGGCCAGGTCCGTGGCGGTCGCGCGGCAGGCCGATCCCGCCGCGCAGTTCGCACGGGTCAAGGCGATCATGGACGTGCGCTGCGTGTCGTGCCACTCGGCCCATCCGACGCAGCCCGGCTTCGCCACCGCACCGGCCGGCGTGGTGTTCGACACGCCTGAACAGGTGCGGCGCCAGGCGCTGCAGGTCCACAAGCAGGCGGTGGAACTGAAGGCGATGCCGATCGGGAACCTGACCGGCATGACCGAGGGAGAGCGGGCGGAGATTGCCGCGTGGTTCGCGGCCGGCGCCAGGTAATTGCCTGAAAACCAGGGTCTGTCCCTATTTTTTAATTGCCTGAAAACCAGGGACTGTCCCTGGTTTTATCGCCATTCTTCAGGAAACGTTACTTCAGGGTGCGTTCGAACAGCTGGTAGATGCGCCGGTACTGGTCGTACCAGCTCTCGGGCTGCAGGTAGGCGTGGCGTTCGAGCGGGTAGCTGGCCAGCTCCCAATGGTCCTTCTTCAGCTCGATCAGCCGCTGCGCCATGCGCACCGAGTCCTGGTAGAACACGTTGTCGTCGACCATGCCGTGGGCGATCAGCAGGTGGCCCTGCAGTTTGTCGGCGTATTCGATCGGCGACGAGATCCGGTAGGCTTCCGGGTCGATGTCCGGCGTGTTCAGGATGTTGGCGGTATAGCCGTGGTTGTAGGTGGTCCAGTCGGTCACCGGGCGCAGCGCGGCGCCGGCCTTGAACAGGGCGGGCTCGCGCATCAGCGCCATGAACGTCATGAAGCCGCCGTAGCTGCCGCCATAGATGCCGACGCGGTCGATGTCGCCCTGGTGCCGCGCGGCCAGCCAGCGGGCGCCGTCCACGTAGTCTTCCAGTTCGGGGTGGCCCATGCGCCGGTAGATCGCGGTGCGCCAGTCGCGGCCATAGCCTTTCGAGGCGCGGTAGTCCATGTCCAGCACGAGGTAGCCCTTCTCGACGAGCAGGTTGTGGAACATCTGCTCGCGGAAATAGTTCGACCAGCGCTTCGACACGTTCTGCAGGTAGCCGGCGCCGTGCACGAACATCACGACAGGATATTTCCTGCCCGGCTCCAGCGTGGCAGGCCGGTACAGCTTGGCCCACACCGGCGCCGCGCCATGCGTGGACGGCACCTGCACGAACTCCGGCTGCACCCACTCGCGCGCCTTGTAGGCCGCCGTGCGCGTATCGGTCAGTTGCACGGCCGCGCCGCCGGCGGCCGGCACGATCGCCAGCTGCGCAGGCGTATAGGCCGAAGACCAGCGCACCAGCAGCTTTTTCTGGTCGGGTGACAGCGTGAACCCCTCGATGCCGCCGCCGGCCTGCGTTACTTCCCGCACCGTGCCATCGCTGGCGGAGACGCGGCATACCTCGTAGTCGCCCGGCGTCTTGCGGTTGCACAGCACCCAGGCGGTGCTGCCATCCGCGTTCCACGCGACATTGGTCGCTTCCCATGCGCCGCCCGTCAACGCACGCTGCCTGCCATCGGCACCGAGCGTGTACAGGTGCGAGTAGCCCGATTCCTCGGACAGGAACCACAGCGTGCGGCCGTCCGGCAACCAGCCGTAGTCGTTATAGCTGTCGTTGACCCAGGCGTTGTCGGTCAGCCGGTGCAGCGGCTTCAGCCTGGCGCCGGCCAGGTCCACGGCGGCGATCCAGCGGTCCTTGTTGTCGACCGCGCGGATCATCAGCGCCACCTGCCTGCCGTCGGCGGACCAGACGATGCCCTGGCCCTCATTCTCTTCCAGCCGCACCGCACGGTTGCCTTTTACGGGTTCCACCTTGCGCGCGGCGCGCATCTCGGCCAGCGGGTCGGTGGCGATGCCGGGCAGGGGATCGAGCGCCAGGTCGCGCAGCGTGCCATCGGCCAGGTCGACCAGCCGGAGCGTCTGCGCCAGCGGCAGGTTGCGGCCCACGCGGGTGCGCTGGTCGTCGAATTCCTCGTAGCCCGATTCGGTCACGTAGCGCGGCATCTTGCCCACGCGGCCCTTCTGTTCCGGTTTCGGCGACGTGGCCAGCACCAGGTACCGGCCATCCGGCGACAGTGCGCTGGCGTCGATGACGACCTTGTCGCCAAGATACAGCGGCGCCGGCGCCCGGGTCGCGTCGGCGCGGCGCTCGGCCTCGCCCTGTACCCGCCTGGCATCGCGCTCTTCCTTCTGCCGCTGCAGCGTGGCGATCAGCCGCAGCTGCTGCGCCCGCAGCGCATCGTCATCCGGCGCCGCGGCAGGGTCCTTCATCGCCCGCGGCAGGGCCAGCGGCACGATCAGCCGTTCGGCGCGGCGCCACTGGAACCAGTCATGGCCCACGCGGTATTGCACCGCACGGCCGTCGGCCGAGTATTGCGGATCCGCTGCCGCCGTGGTGTCGCGGCGGATCTGCGTCAGCGCGCCGCTCTTCAGGTCGCGCTCGAACAGGTCGCCGTTGCGCAGCAGGATGGCGCGGGTGCGCTCGCGATTGTAGACGACATTTTCGGCATCGAGATTGGCCAGCTCGGTGTCGGCCAGCTTGCGTGGTGCCGTGGCGCTGTTGCCGGCGCCGCTCGCCACCCAGGTGTCGCGCAGCGGCAAACCGGCACGCTTTTGCTGGTAATAGGCGCTCTTGCTGTCCCAGCCCCACCACGCCGCTTCCACGGGCGTGCCGATCCAGTCTGGCGACGCCATGGCCTGGTCGAGCGTGATCGGGGTAGGGGTGGTGTCAGTGCCAGGGTCAGTGCTGCCAGGGGCGGCAGCGGCCGCTGCGAAGCAGGCTAGAACGGCGGCGGCAAGCAGCGCCGCGAGAATGAGTCTGCGCATCATGGTCGGCAAGGAAAAAGGGCGTGCGCATTCTAACGCACGCCTGCCGGGCGCCGTGCCCGTTACTGCCTGCGCATGAACTTGCGCACGGTGTCGTTCAGCGTTTCCATGTTGACCGGCTTGGTCAGGTGGTGATTGAAGCCGGCCGCCATCGCCTCCGTCCGGTCCTTGTCCTGGCCATAGCCGGTCAGCGCGATCAGCACCGTTTCCGCCAGTTCGGGGTAGCCGCGCAGGGTGGCCGCCACGTCCACGCCGCTCATGTCCGGCAGGCCAATGTCGAGGAACACCACGTCCGGCCGCAGCCGCAGCGCCGCCTCGATCGCGCCGGCACCGTCGTGCGCCGTGTGCACTTCGTGGCCGGCGAACTCCAGCAGGGCCGACACGATGTCGGCCGAATCGACGTTATCGTCGACGACCAGGATGCAGTGCGCATCCGCCGGGCGGGCGGATGCCGGCGTGGCAGCGCTGCAATCGGTGCCGTCCGCGGCCGGCGTGCGGGCCAGCGTGGGCAACCGCACCTCGAACGTGCTGCCCTGGCCCGCGCCGTTGCTGTACACGGCGACAGTACCGCCATGCAGGTTGACCAGCGTGCGCACCAGCGACAGGCCGATGCCCAGCCCGTCCTGCACCCGGTCCGGCGAATGGCCGGCCTGCGCGAACAGGTCGAAGATCGAGTCCGCCTGGTCGGGCGCG
>DASVVD010000404.1:0-6629 GCA_036386715.1 Pseudoduganella sp. | reverse complement strand
GGTCTCCGGCCCGCTCAACCTCGAGCGCTCGCCGCAGGGGCAGCCGGTAATCGTGCAGGCCGGATCGTCGGAACCGGGCCGCGAGCTGGCCGCGGCGACGGCCGAGGCGATCTTCACCGCCTGGACCAGCCTCGAGGAAGCGCAGGCGTTCTACAGCGACGTCAAGGGCCGCCTGGCGAAGTACGGCCGCCGCGCCGACCAGCTGCTGATCCTGCCCGGCATCTCGCCCGTCATCGGCCGCACGCAGGAAGAAGCGGAAGCGAAATGGGCCGAGCTGCAAAAGCTCATCCATCCTTCGGTGGGGCTCGACACCATCGCGCGCTTCTGGCCCGGCGAGGACCTGACGAAATGGGATCTCGACGCGCCGCCGCCCTACTACCCGACACCGCCGGCCGGCAAGAACAGCCGCCACCACGTGGTGATCGAACTGGCGCGCCGCGAGGGCTTCACCGTGCGCCAGCTGTACGAATACCTGGCCGGCGCGCGCGGCCACTGGGTGGTGGTGGGCACGCCGCAGAAGATCGCCGACGAGATGCAGAAGTGGTTCGAGAACGGCGCGGCCGACGGCTTCAACGTGATGCCGCCGGTGCTGCCGCAATCGCTCGACGAATTCGTCGACCTGGTGATTCCCGAGCTGCAGAAGCGCGGCCTGTTCCGCACCGAATACGAAGGCACCACGCTGCGTGAAAACCTGGGGCTGGACAAGCCGCAGAACCGCTTTTCGATCAAGGCCGCGAAGGCTGCCTGATTGCCCGAAGCCGGCTCCTGTTGGCTTCACAACAGCATTACCCCGGGTTGCTGCCGATGTGCTGGCGAATCGACAGCAACCCCGCGAAAACAGCGCAAAACACCCTGGGAAGACGGCAAAACGGTTGGCACGGAACCTGCGTAATAGAACACAACCGCAGGCGAACTGCCCAACCAACAGGAGCATTGTTTGAAGTACCTACACCGAAGAATATGCAGTGTCGCCGGCTCCCTTGCAATCGCCGGCGCGGCACAGGCAACCGGGCAAAGCAACGAGGATTTGCAGCGCCAGATCGAAGAACTGAAGGCGGTCGTGAAGACCCTGCAGCAGCAGGTGCAGGGCCAGGGCGCGGCCACGGCGCGGCCGGCAACTGTCGGCGCGGTGGCCGAAGCGGGACAGTCGAGTGCCTCCGCCGAGAAGACCACCATCGGACCGGCAACCGCCGCGAAGGTCGATCCCGGCGTACCGGGCTCCGCTGCCGGGAACAACGCAGCCAGTGCCGATCTTGCCGCAGATACTGCTGCGAACACCGCCGTGGAAACCGCCACCAAGGCCGACATCGACGGCCTGCGCACCGACCTGGAGAACTACAAGTACGAGCAGAAGCGCAACCGCGAAACCAAGACGGCGCTCACCACGCGCGGCACCACCATCGGCGGCAGCGTGCAGGCCCGCGCCACCGTGCAGAATGCGCCGGTAAAGACCGGCAGCACGTCGACGGCGTCGGACCGCTATTCCAGCTTCGACATCCCGCAGGCCACGCTGAACTTTGCCGGCAGCCTGTACCGCGATTATTCGGAAGGCCGCAACCTCGATTACCGCCTGGCGTTCGCCTACGCCAAGAACAGCCCGGGTACCGATGGCAGCCAGCTCAACGCCACCGACGCGTATATCCGCTACAGCCCGTTCCCCACGCTGACCGGCCTGGAAGATCCGCGCCTGACCATCACGCTGGGCCAGCAGCAGATTCCGTTCGGCCTGGAAGCGCAGATCGGCGAAGAGCTGCGCCCGGTGATCAACAACGCGCTGTTCCTCGGCGGCCTGGGCGTGGGCACGCGCCAGATCGGCCTGATCGTGCGCGGCGACTACGACCCGTATGTCGACTACGGCTTCAACTACCGCGCACCGCTGCTCGAGTATGCGTTCGGCGTGGTCAACGGCGCCGGCCCGAACAAGTCGGACGACAACAACCACAAGGACTACATCGCCCGCGTGGCGTTCACGCTGCCGGTCGATTACTACAGCGTGTTCCGCGAGCTGAAAGTCGGCCTGTCGGCCTACAAGGGCCAGAAGAACCTTACCGCGGGGACGGCGGCCACCGTGGTCGGCCAGGGCAAGCGCGACCGCTACGGCTTCGACATCTACTACAACCACGCGCCGTTCGGCATCACCTACGAATACGCGGAGGGCCGCGACGGCACCGTCAACAACGGACCCGACATCAAGTCGCGCGGCCAGTACCTGACCGCCTTCTACACGTGGGGCGAGCAGTGGATCGCCAGCTCGCGGGCCCAGGCGAAATACGACGACTACTGGCCCAAGTCCTACCAGCTGTTCGCACGCTACGACACGTTCGATCCGAACCGCGCGCTGGGCAATGACCAGACCAAGGCCGCCATCCTGGGCTTCAACCTGTTCTTCGCCGAGACCACCAAGTTCCAGCTCAACCTGAACCACTACGACTACCAGAACCCGGCGCAGCGCAGCACCAATGAACTGCTGGCGCAGTTCCAGTTCGGTTTCTGAGCCGACGGCAGGGCGCTGAGCCTCGGCAATGCTGTTTCAACACTGTTACTTAGCTCTTAATAGTGTTGAACCGGCATTGAACCGGGTTTTGTTTGAACCGACATTGAACCGCTTTATAGATCCGCATCCCAGGAACCAGCCATGAAACTGTCACGCTTCCGTACCCGCTTTCGTACCGCTACTGTCCTGTTGACCGCCATCGCGGCCGGCGTGCTGGCTTTTGCCGCACCGGCCGCCGTGGCGCAGGACAAGCCAAAAGTCATCCGCATCTCCTATTCGAGCTCCGGCACCGGCGGCCGCCCGCTCACCGGCGGCACGTCGATCGCCACCGCGCACCAGCAGGGCGTGCTGGAAAAGGAATTCGCCAAGGATGGCATCAAGATCCAGTGGACCTTCAACCCCGGCGCCGGGCCGGCCACCAACGAGCAGCTGGCCAACGGCCTGGCCGACTTCGCGCACCATGGCGACCTGCCCATCATCATCGGCCGCTCCACGGGGCTCAAGACCAAGCTGCTGTTCTCGTACACGCGCTTCGGTCCGTCCTACATCACCGGCCCGATCGATTCGCCGGCGAAAACGCTGGAAGACCTGAAGGGCAAGAAGCTCGCCGTGTTCAAGGGCACGGCCAGCCAGCTGGCGCTGGGCCGCATCCTGAAAAAGCATGGCCTGACCGAACGTGACTTCAAGACGGTGAGCATGGATGGCGACACGCTGCGCGCGGCGATCGCCACCAAGGATGTCGATGGCGGCTTCATCGCGCCGTTCGACCTGGAGGCACGCGGTGTCGGCAAGGTGATCTATTCGACCGGCCCCGATCCCGAGCTGACCTCGCAGGGCGTGTTCTGGGTCTCCGAGGACTTCGAGAAAAAATACCCGGACATCGTGCAGCGCGTGGTCACCGCCCTGATCAAGGTCACGGCCTGGAGCTCGGAAGAAAAGAACCGCGAAGCCCAGTACAAGCTGTGGTCGAACTCCGGCACCAGCTACTACGAATACCAGAAGACCTTTGCCGACGTGCCGCTGAAATGGCGCCTGTCGCCGCTGCTGGACGAGTACTTCGTCGAGAACCTGAAAAAATCGATCGTGCAGGCCAAGGAATTCAAGCTGATCCGCCGCGACGTGAGCGTGGACGGCTGGCTGGCGCCGAAGTACCTGAACACGGCACTGAAGGACCTGAAGCTGGAAGGCTACTGGCCGGAATTCAATGCCGCCGGCAAGCCGAAGACGGCGCAGGTGGCGCAAAACTGAGCGCCTGGCGACAGGCCTGCCCTTCCTGCCTATCGAAACCGAGGAGATCGCCATGACATTCCCACGCGTTCGCACGTTCCGCACCGTCACTGCCCTGTTGGCCGCCGTCGCCGCGGGCGCCCTGTGCCTTGCCATGCCCGCCGCCGTGGCGCAGGACAAGCCGAAGGTGATCCGTATCTCGTATGCCAGTGCGGGCACCGGCGGGCGGCCGATCGTCGGCGGCTCGGTCGTGGCCACCGCCCACCAGCAGGGCGTGCTCGAAAAGGAATTCGCCAGGGATGGCATCAAGGTCCAGTGGACCTTCAATCCCGGCGCCGGGCCGGCCACCAACGAGCAGCTGGCCAATGGCCTGGCCGATTTCGCGGTGCACGGCGACCTGCCGATCATCATCGGCCGGTCGACGGGCCTGAAGACCAGGATCCTGTTCTCGGTCGCGCGTTTCGGCCCGTCCTACATCACCGGCACGGTCGACTCGCCGGCGAAATCGCTGGAAGACCTGAAGGGCAAGCGCCTCGCCGTGTTCAAGGGCACGGCCAGCCAGCTGGCGCTGGGCCGCATCCTCAAGAAGCACGGCTTCACCGAGCGTGATTTCAAGACCGTCAGCATGGATGGCGACACGCTGCGCGCGGCGATCGCCACCAAGGATGTCGATGCCGGTTTCATCGCGCCGTTCGACCTGGAAGCACGGGGCGTGGGCAAGCTGCTCTACTCGACCGGACCCGATCCGGACCTGACGTCGCAATCGGTGTTCTGGGTCTCCGAGGAGTTCGAGAAGAAGTATCCGGACATCGTGCAGCGCGTGACCACCGCACTGGTCAGGGTGGCCGCCTGGAGCTCGGATGAACAGAACCGCCAGGCCCAGTACAAGCTGTGGTCCAACTCCGGCACCAGCTACTACGAATACCAGAAGACCTTCGCCGAGACGCCGCTGAAGTGGCGGCTGTCGCCGCTGCTGGACGAGTACTTCTTTGAAAACCTGAAGAAATCGATCGCCCAGGCCAGGGAGTTCAAGCTGATCCGGCGCGACGTCGACCCGGGCCACTGGCTGGCGCCCCAATACCTGGCCACGGCGCTGAAGGAACTCAAGCTGGAAGGCTACTGGCAGGAGTTCGACACCGCCGGCAAGCCGAAGTCGCCGCGGGTGGCGCAGAACTGACCGATTTTTCAATGGACATGCCATGAACACCGTCTCCCCTACCGCAGCCCATGTGTCCCGTGTTGCATCCGGTTCCACCGCCAGCGTGGTACCGCGCTGGCCAGCGCTGGCCGCGCAGCTTGGCACGCACGCCTTCAACTTTGCCGCGGGCCTGATCCTGCCGCTGCTGCTGCTCGGCCTGTGGCAATACGCCGTCGACCGGCATTGGCTGGCCGAACAGATCCTGCCGGCGCCCGCGCTGGTGTGGCAGTCGCTGGTCGAGCTGTGGGACAACGGCGACCTCACCTCGAACCTGGCCATCAGCCTGGTGCGGCTCGGCTGGAGCCTGGCCATCGGCGGCGGCGCCGGTTTCGTGCTGGGGATCGCGATGGGCATCTCGCCCACGATCAAGGCCTATGTGTATCCCGGCTTCCAGCTGGTGTCGCAGTTCCCGGTGATCGGCTGGGTGCCGCTGCTGATCATTTTCGCCGGCATCGGCGAGGCGCTGAAGATCGCGGCGATCTCGATCGCCGTGGTGGTGCCGGTGGCGGTCAACACCTTCAAGGGCATCCGCAATATCCCGCGCGCACTGCTGGAGGTGGCGGCGGTGTACCGGTTCACGTTCTGGCAGAAGGTGCGCCGGCTCGTGCTGCCGGCGGCGTCGGCCGGCATCTTCAACGGCCTGCGCCAGGGCGTGATGCAGGCCTGGCTGTCGCTGGTGTTCGTGGAGCTGCTGGCGTCGAGCGAGGGCATCGGCTACCTGATGGTGTGGGGCCGGCAACTGCTGCAGCTCGACATCGTGGTGGTCGGCATGATCGTCATCGGTGCCGTGGGCATCGTGCTGGACCGCCTGCTGGCCTGGGGCGAAGCACGCCTGCAAGGCTGGCAGCGCCGGGCATATTGAGGAGAAACCGCCAATGAAATCCTTACCGACCTCGCGCAAGCCTATCGACCTTCAGCTCGCCGACCGTCAGCCCACTGACCTGCGCGGCTTCGTGCTGCCCGTGGCGTTCCTGGTGCTGTGGTACGTGATCACGGCACTGCAGCTGGTGAACACGAAACTGATCGTGCCGCCCGGCGCCGTGCTCGACTCGGCCTGGCAAGTAATCACCAGCGGCCAGTTGCTGGCCGGCCTGCAGGCCAGCCTGACACGCGACATCGCCGGCTTCGCGGCCGGCAGCGCGGCCGGCATCCTGCTCGGCCTGCTGCTGGGCATTTCCCGCTGGGCCGAACGGCTGATCGGGCCCACCTTCCACACGCTCAAGCAGATCTCGCTGTTCGCCTGGTTGCCGCTGCTGTCGACGTGGCTCGGCACTGGCGAAGCGGCCAAGATCCTGTTCGTGGCACTGTCGGCTTTTTACCCGGTGGCCTTGAGCACGTTCGAAGGCGTGCGCAGCGTGACCCGCGCGCAGGTCGAGGTGGCGCGCGTGCTGGGCTTCAACCGCTGGCAGCTGGTTTCGCGCCTGATCCTGCCCGCCGCCTCGCCGCAGATCGCCACCGGCCTGCACCTGGCGCTGCTGTACGCATGGCTGGCCACGATCGGTGCCGAATACCTGCTGGGCTCCTCGGCGCAGGGCATCGGCAACGTGGTCATCCGCGGCAAGGCCACCTTCCACGTCGAGCTGATCGTCGTCGGCATGCTGCTGATCGGGCTGGTCGGCATGGTGCTGAACCGCCTGGCAACCCTGGTCGAATCCCGCGTGCTGCACTGGCGCGGCCCGGCGCACTAATTCATTCGCGGAAAATCCATGG
>DASVVD010000403.1:0-2981 GCA_036386715.1 Pseudoduganella sp. | reverse complement strand
AGCCAGCGGGCCGCATGGGATGCCACCATGTCGTGCGTGATCGCTACCTGCTGTCGCGAACATTTCGCCAGTTGCCGGCGCAGCCTGACCAGGAACCTGCCGAAGACGTCCTTGTCCATGACTTCCTCCACTGTATCGTTGTCACTACTGCTCAGACAACGAACACCTTGGAAAGTTCAGGCCGTTTCAACAACGTTCGGTGACAGCGCCACGAACTTGGCTCTTGATGAGTTGCTATTCGGCCAATCCGCAGGCGATATTCCTGGTTGCCCGTTCCGGCATGTTCAGGAAAGCGTAAGCTGGAAACCTGTCTGGCCGGCATGTCGGCAGCTCTTGCCTGGAATCGCTTCCGCGAGTGGAGGTCAGGATGGCCATTTATCCCGCAATCGACCAACACGTACCCCGCTACCTTTCGTCATCAAAAAACGATTTCGAGCGTTACGTCCTGCCGTATCTGCGCGACGTCTGGTTGTCGGATTACCGCGCAGGGACGTCGGACCATGAAATCGTGCAGGTCGACCTGTCCGGGTTTTCTTACCTGTTCGACATGGTTCACGACCGTCTCATTGCAGCATGGGTCGTCAGCGGAGGCGCCGTCGACCACAAGCGGGACCGCTCGCGCATGCAAGGTCATCCCCTCACCGAAGAACCCGGCTATCACCGTGGCCATGTCATCCCCCATCAACTGGGAGGGCTGTGCGACATCAATCTGGTCGATCAGCGGGGAGCACTGAATATCGGTGATTTCCGGCGCCTGGAACGGCTGGCGGTGGCCACTCCGGGAGCGTTTTACTTTACCTATTGGCAATACAGTCATGCCAGGGGCGGGATACCGGCATTCGTCGATCAGGGTTTGTTGATCCCGGGGCAGCTTGCGAAGATCGTCACCCACACGAATTGACGTTGCTTCACGTCATCTCGCGTGGGGTCCGGCTGAACAGCGCCAGGCCAGGACTGGCAGCTTCCGATGCTGAATGCCAACCCGGCAAAGCGGTGGCTCAGCGCAGTTCAAACAGATAATCCCCGCCAGCCTGGTGACCCGCCGCCGTCACGGAGCCATATTTCGGCGTTTGCGGGAACTCCTTCCTGACGCCTGCCTGGACGTCGTTGAACACGGTGCTGCCGGGTTTCCAGTTCGATACCGAGCGCATGGCTTCCATCAGGTTCCACGCAAAGATGGAATGGCCGGCCTTGCCTTCGTCGGCCACCGGCTCGTCGCCGCCGGAAGAGATCACCACCACGGAGCGCTTGGCCAGCACGCCTTCCGGCGTCACGTCATGCCCTACGGCGCCCATGCCATCGCGGGCGAAGGCACCGGAATAGCAGCTGTCGGAGATCAGCACCATCTGGCTGGAACGGATGCCCGACAGCAGCCTGGCCACGTCGCCATTTGAAATCCACTTGGCGGGATCGCTGGCCTGCGCGTCGGCCGGCAGCCAGTAGCCGGCGCCGTTCTTTTCCAGCGAATAGCCATGGCCAGCGTAATAGATCACCACGCTGTCGGTACTGTTGATCTCGACCGACAGCTGGTTCAGCGTGCGGATGATGTCCGCCCGGCTGGGATTGCGGACCACGCGCACTTCGTAGCCCAGCTTGTCGGCAAACAGCGCCGAGACCGCGTCCACGTCCGGCACGGCATTCTCCAGCGGCGGAATGGTCCTGTCGGCATAGTCGTTGATGCCGAACAGTACCGCGATCTTCCGTTCGATCTGCGGCACGTGCGCGGTAGCCAAGCGCGCAGGCAGCCTGGGGGCAGGGGGGCTTGCCGCCAGGCTGGTTGCCGAGCTGCCGCTGGTCCCGCCGGCCGAGCTGCCCGCGGTATCGGTGCCGCGGGCCAGCGCGGCCAGCCGCGTGTCCGATCCGATGAGATCGAGCTGGTTCGGCGTGATGCGGCATGCACCCGAGCTGGCCTCGATGACGGTGGTGCAGGGCTGCACGTCCGCCAGGCTGGGGTCGAGATCGAGCTTGTAGATGGCATCGGCGAACAGCTTGCGCTTGAAGGCACGCCGTTCGGCAATCATCCGGATCAGCTCCTCCTGCGACATAGCGCCGATCCGCACGGCGCCATACGTCTTGCCGACGGCGGGGTTCGAGAAGTCCAGCAGGCCGCTGCCGGCGCGGCGCGCGTCGATTTCGGGAATCGCCGAACGCAGCGCGGCCGCGATCGCCGCCACGCTGTCGCCCTGCGCCTGCTGCGAGGGATTACTGGGGGAATTGCCGAGCGTGATTTGCAAGGCCGTCGCGTTACCCGGCGCCTGGACCAACACGTAGTTTTCGGCGAACAGCCCGGACCCGGTGACGGCGTAGGTACCCGGCTGCGCCGGCGGGACGGCGCCGCTTTGCCATGCCAGCACGCCGGTGGTCGCCGAGGCCAGGCTGTCCGCCCCCTTGAATCCCGACACGGTACCGGCGAGGCCGGTCACCGGCAAGCCCGGTTCCCGCACCGCCGGCGCCGCGGTATAGACCAGCGTGGCCGGCGTGATGGCGCCGTTGTTGCCACGGGCGGTGGCCGTTACCAGGTTGATGGTGCCGGTCAGCGCGACCGTGCCGACCCGGTAGTTGAGGGCATCGGCTCCCGAGACCTGGAATTGCCCCGTCACGCTGACACTCTTGCCCTGGCCCGCGTTGGCCGAATCATAAATGCCCTGTACCGGGCCGCTGACGCCGATCGTGTCGCCGGCGATGGCACCCTCCAGCACGAACTGGCTGGCACCCACGCTGGCGATGCTGGTCGCGTCGTACTCTTTCACGACCTGCCCGGCAATGCCGATCGCCACCAGCCTTGGCGTGATGGCAGCCCGGGTGCTGCCACCGGACGCCAGGATGTAATTGGCGGCGTCGGCCCCGGCCAGGGTGCCGCCCGTGATGGCAACGGACTTGCCGATGCCGGCGTTTTTCGTGTCGAACAGGCCGGTGGCGCCCGCCAGCGTGACGGCGTCGCCTTCGATCGCGTCGGCCAGCGTGCCGGACAGGCTGGCCAC
>DASVVD010000402.1:0-10014 GCA_036386715.1 Pseudoduganella sp. | reverse complement strand
GAGTTCGGCCGAGATCACCAGGAAATCTGGCATAGGGTTCCTCCTGTTGTTGAAGTCTTTGGCCGGGCAGGATCGGCAGAAACTACATTTGCGCGAATGTAGTTGATGTTGACCGGTATTGCAAGAAAAGCTCATCCTTAGATGACTATATAGCAATATTGCCGGCTGCGTCGCACATCAGGGCCGTGCAGTACAATGCGGATGATTATCCAAACACCAAGGGGACATCCATGCTGGAACTGGTCAGCGAGCACGCCTGCCACGGCGGCGTGCAGCGCTTCTACAAGCACGACTCGACGGCCATCGGCCTGCCGATGCGCTTTTCCATCTTCATCCCGCCTCACGCCGACGGCGCACGGCTGCCGGCGCTGTTCTACCTCGCCGGCCTGACCTGCACGGAAGAGACCTTCATGACCAAGGCCGGCGCGCAGCGCGTGGCCGCCGAACTGGGGCTCGTGCTGGTGGCGCCGGATACCAGCCCGCGCGGCGCCGGCGTGCCCGGTGAGACGGAGTCATGGGACTTCGGCGTCGGCGCCGGCTTCTACCTCGACGCCACGCAGGCCCCCTGGGCGCAGCACTACCGGATGGAGAGCTACATCCACGAGCTGCGCGCGCTGGTCACGGCCGAGCTGCCGGTCGATGGCGGCCGGGTCGGCATCTTCGGCCACTCGATGGGCGGCCACGGTGCGCTGACGCTGGCGCTGCGCCGGCCGGACCTGTTCCGGTCGGTCTCCGCATTCGCACCGATCGCCGCGCCGAGCCAGTGCCCGTGGGGCCGCAAGGCCTTCACCGGCTACCTGGGCGCCGACGAGTTCGCGTGGGCCGCACACGATGCGACCGCGCTGATGTCGAAGCTGTGCAACCCGTTCCCGGACGAGATCCTGGTCGACCAGGGGCTGGCCGACAAGTTCCTGCACGAGCAGCTGAAGCCGGAACTGTTTGAAACGGCCTGCGCGCGCGCCGGCCAGGCGCTGACACTGCGCCGGCACGACGGCTACGACCACGGCTACTACTTCATCACCACATTCGTCGAGGACCACCTGCGCTGGCATGCGCCGCAGCTGGCGGGGCCGGCGGCATAGAATCGGCGGCATGGAACCAGCAACGTAAACGGCACCGGGGCCGGCCACCACTGTCGCAAGCGACGATGGTGGCCGGCCCCGGCCCGGGCACTGCCTTGCAGCTCAAGCTTCCTTCGGCTTACGCTTCCTTCTTGTACAGCACGCTCTTGATGGTGCTTGCCAGGTCCTCGGCCACGAACTTCGCCACGTAGGCATCGGCGCCCACGCCCTTCACGTGATCCTCGTTGGTCTTGCCGGACAGCGAAGAGTGGATCACCACCGGGATCTTGCTGAAACGCGGGTCCTGCTTGATCTTGCGGGTCAGCGTGAAGCCATCCATTTCCGGCATCTCGAGGTCGGTCAGCACCAGCGCCACGCGATCGCTCACTTCGATCCCTTCGGCCTTGCAGCCGACGGCGATGCTGTTCAGCTTGTCCCACGCTTCCTTGCCCGACTTCGTCATGACGAACGCCGCGTGCATGGCCTGCAGGCCCTGCTCGATCAGGTTGCGCGCCACCACCGAGTCGTCCGCCGCGAGGATGAAGGCACCCTGCTTCAGCGCGATGGTGGGCATCGATTCCGGATCCACTTCCTTGCCTTCGGCAGGCACCATGCGACGCAGGATCGTTTCCACGTCCAGCACCTGTGCCAGTCGCGTGCCGCTGGTATCGCCATCGAGGCGGGCGATCGACGTCACCATGCCGGTGGCATTGCTGCCCTCGGCGGTCAGCACCTGGCTCCAGTCCAGGCGCACGATTTCCTCCACCGATTCCACGGCGAACGCCTGCGTGGTACGAGCGAATTCCGTGACCAGCATGATGTTCAGGCCCGTCTTCGGCTTCACGCCGATGATGCCCGGCAGGTCCATCACCGGAATGATCTGGCCGCGCAGGTTGACCACGCCCAGCATGTTCGGCTGCGCCCCGGCCACTGCCGTGACGGGCGGCATTGCCACGATTTCGCGGATCTTGAAGACGTTGATGCCATACAGTTCGGAACGGTCGCCGTTTTCGTCGCCGCCGAGGCGGAACAGCAGCAGCTCGAACTTGTTCGTGTTGGTAAGGTTGGTGCGCTCGTCAATATCCTGTTGTACGCTATTCATGCTGATCCCCGTGGTTTGAGCTGCCTGCTTGCAGCAAGCGAGTCGTCGCAGTATAGGACAGAAAAACTGCGAAACCGCATTCCTGTACATTCCGTTAACGCGGAATAGTGCCGAGAAACAACAGTGCGACAGGGGGGCGGAATCGGCGTTGCCTGGGTGCTAACAATGCAGCGCACCAACCCATCCTCGATCAAGCAACCTTGCCTGCGACAGCGGCAGGTGACCATGTCGATGACCAGACGGAGCATGGCCCGGGTGACGATATGCGACGGCGCGGGTGGCGATACCGGAGGCGGTACGAATATGACCCAAGAACGTAAAACGGCAGCCCGAGGGCTGCCGTCTTGAATTCTGGAGCGGGAGAAGAGTCTCGAACTCTCGACCTCAACCTTGGCAAGGTTGCGCTCTACCAACTGAGCTACTCCCGCAGAAGAGGCACGATTATGCCAGACCGTTTTGATAAATACCAGAGTGGAATGCAATTATTCAGCCGCCGCCGATGCCTGCGGCAGACGTCCGAAACCGCTCCGCAACCGTCGGAATTTTTTGCATATCCGGCCTGCAAGCGGGCCCAGCCTTGATAACTGTTTGAAAATGCAATACAAATTACGCTGGCACCAATAATGCTCTCTAGACAGCAACTCGTTCGCGCGCAACGCGCCGCGGGGTCACGCCACCCAACTCAAGCCAACTCTAGGGGCATAACATGATTTTCATCAACAAGGCACTTCTCGTCACGGCCGTGGCTGCGGCGTGCGGCATGCAGTCCGCCGGCGCCAGCACGTACGCGTCGGCGATCCTGGACATCAGCAATTTCAGGATCCTGAACAACCAGGGCAAGGTCTACAAGAACAGCGATTTCTTGAAGCTCATCGGCATCAACGATGCGCATGCCACCGCGTCGCTCAACGCCGACAGCAAGAGCCTGTCGGCGATCGGCCCACGGCCGGACGTGGCGCACCAGTGCGTCGGGGCGCCCTGCCCCGCCTTTGGCGAAAACAACTTCACGCCGTCCAGTTCGCTGCCGATGAGCGGCAACTTCGGCTACGCCGACCAGTACATGACGGGCTCCGCCATTTCCATGAACGGCGCCACCGCCGGCGCGCACTCGCAAACGCGGGCCGACGTGGCAACCTCCCTCAACATGCAGTTCGCCAACAGCAACTCGTCGGTCGGCAGTTCGAACACGATGTCGTTCCGGCTCGGCAGCAGCGACACGATGACCGTGATGTTCGATGCGAAACCGTTCGCGGTGGCTTATTCGTCGCCGCAAGGCCGGCCCGTCACCACGGCCAACGCGCGCATTTCCTGGAGCGTGAATATTGTCGACCTGTCGACCGGCACCTCGGTGTTCAGCTATGCGCCCGATGAAATCAACGGCATGTCCACGGTCAGCCGCACGCATGGCAACAACGGCATGTCGCAGTACGGCGCTCCCGGTGGCGTTTACCACCTGATGAAAAAGTCGCCGCAGCTGCTGGCCAACCACGACTACCAGATCACGGTGCAGCAAAATACGCTGGTCAGCGCCTTGCAGCAGGAAATACCGGAACCGGGCTCGCTGGCAATCGTCGGCACGGGCCTGCTCGCCATGGTCGGCGGCCGCCGCTCCCGGGCCCGGCGCCGGCAGCCGCAGCACGGCTAGCCAATCCCGCCTCCGATCGCCCGCGCCTGCTTGCGCGGGTTTTTTTCGCCCGCGCCATGACGCCCGCCGCCCGCTTGCCTGCCTGCTTTGCCGCCTCCCCTATAATTGCAATGCTCATCAAGCAATCACGCAATCAAGCAACAGGGGCGACACGCAACAATGGATTCGATTGAAATCGTACTGGCAATGCTGCTGGCCGTGGTGGCCAGCGCCTATCTCGTCCGGGTGCTGCCGGTATCGCTGCCGCTGCCGCTGGTGCAGATCGGGCTGGGCGCCGCGATCGCCGGCTACACCGGCCACGGCGTGCAGCTCGATCCCGGGCTGTTCTTCCTGCTATTCCTGCCGCCGCTGCTGTTCCTCGACGGCTGGCGTATCCCGAAAAGCGGCCTGTTCCGCGACAAGGGCGTCATCATCGAACTGGCGTTCGGCCTCGTCATCTTCACGGTGGTGGGCGCCGGCTTCCTGATCCACTGGCTGATCCCGGCGATGCCGCTGCCGGTGGCCTTCGCGCTGGCGGCGATCGTGTCGCCGACCGATCCCGTGGCCGTGGGCTCGATCGCCTCGCGCGCGCCGATCCCCAAGCGGCTGATGCACATCCTCGAAGGTGAATCGCTGCTCAACGACGCCAGCGGCCTGGTGTGCTTCCGCTTCGCCGTGGCCGCCGCGATGACCGGCACGTTTTCGCTGACGCAGGCGTCGCTGACGTTCACATGGCTGGTGGCGGGCGGCATCGCCGCAGGGGTCGGCGTCACGATGCTGGTCACCTGGTCGCAGCGCTGGCTGGTGCGCCATTTCGGCGAACCTGCCGGCTCGCCGATCCTGGTCAACCTGCTGATCCCGTTCGGTGCCTACCTGGTGGCCGAACACACCAACGCGTCCGGCATCCTGGCGGCCGTATCGGCCGGCGTAACGATGAGCTACGTGGAGCTGTCCGGCCAGGCGATGGCCGCCACCCGCATCCAGCGCTCGGCCGTGTGGGACACCGTGCAGTTCGCCCTGAACGGCGTGATGTTCGTGCTGCTGGGCGAACAGCTGCCCGATATCCTGCACGGCGCGCGCATCTCGCTGGACCAGAGCGGCCACCTGAACCCGTGGTGGCTGGTGCTGTATGCGTTCTCGATCTCGTTCGGCCTGCTGGTGCTGCGCTTCATCTGGGTGTGGGCCGCGCTGCGCATCACGCTGTACCGCAGGAACCGGCGCGGCGAGGAAGGCCCCAAGCCGCCGCTGCGGCTGCTGCTGGCCACCTCGCTGGCCGGCGTGCGCGGCGCGATCACGCTGGCCGGCGTGATGACGCTGCCGCTGGCGCTGCCTTCCGGCGCGCCGTTCCCGGCGCGCGACCTGACGATCTTCCTGGCTTCCACCGTGATCCTGATCTCGCTGGTGCTGGCCAGCGTCGCGCTGCCGCGGCTGCTGGCCGGCATGGACTTCCCCGAAGAGCCGGCCGAGCAGCAGGAAGAGGACCTGGCGCGCCGCGAGGCGGCCAGCGCCGCCATCGCCGCCGTCGAGCGCACCCAGGTCGAACAGCTGCAAAGCGGCGCCGATAGCGACATGTACCCGGAAGCGGCGGCACGCGTGATCGCGCTGTACCAGCACCGCCTCGACAGCAGCAGCGCCATCGACGACGAGGAGCTGGCCCGCTTCCGCAAGCTCGACTCGGCCGAGCGCGCGCTGCGCCTGGCGGCGCTGCAGGCCGAGCGCCGCATGATCTTCAACCTGGCGCGCCACGAACATATTTCCGACGAGATCTCGCGCAAGCTGGTGCGCGAGATCGATCTCGTCGAGGCACGGCACAAGCACTGACATGGGCGATCCGCGGCTGCGCCGGCGCATGCGCCTCGTGATCGGCGCGGCCTGGATCCTGTTCTGGGTCCTGATGATCGTGACGGCGGTGCAGGATTTCCTGCGCAACGACGACGGCCCGCTGTGGCACCCGCTGCTGTGGGAAGGCTCGTCCGCCATCACCGGCACCCTGCTGCTGCTGGTACAGCGCCATTTCACGCGCCGCCATGACCACCTGGTGGTGCGCCCGCGCGCCTGGTTCGCCCGCCAGGCCCCGTGGCTGCTGCTGTTCTGGGTGGCGTTCGTGCCGATCGCGTTCGGCATGCGCCACGCGATCTACGCGATGATGGGCGACGTGTATCCGCACGGGCCATGGCCCGGCGTGCTGGTCTACGAGAACGTGAAAATGACGATCTTCTTCGCCATCTTCGTCATCATCACGTTCGGCGTGCTGTCGTGGCAGGTCATGCTGGACGAGCGCCTGCGCGCCGAGCAGATGGCGACGCAGCTGCGCACGGCCCAGCTGCACCAGCTGACGCAGCAGATGCAGCCGCATTTCCTGTTCAATGCGCTCAACACGATCGCCGCCGTCATGCATGAGGATGTCGAGCGCGCCGATGCGCTGCTGGTGCGGCTGGCCGACCTGCTGCGCGCCGCCCTCGGCGACAATGCCCAGCAGGTGCCACTGGCCGCCGAACTGCGGCTGCTGCGCGGCTATGCCGAGCTGATGGCGGAACGTTTCGCCGACCGGGTTGCCATTGCCTGGCATGTCGAGGCCGGGCTGGACGGCTGCCTGGTGCCGGCCATGAGCCTGCAGCCGCTGCTGGAAAACGTGTTCCGCCATACCGTCGAGCAGCGCAGCGGCATGGTCCGCGTGACCGTGACCGTGCAGCGCGCCGGCGAGTGGCTGCTGCTCGCCGTCGAGGACGATGCCGGTCGGCTCGCCATCCCGGCTGGCGGCGCCGGGCGGCCTGCAGCGCCAGCCGGTGGCGGCACCGGCAGCGCACTGGCCAACCTGCGCACCCGGCTGGCCGCGCTGCACGGCGATGGCGCCACGCTGGCCCTGACCCAGCTTGCGCCGGCCGGCGTGCGCGCCGAGCTTGACCTGCCCTGCACGACGACGCCATGCGCCTCCTGATCGTCGACGACGAACGGCCCGCGCGGGACAGGGTGCGGCGACTGCTGGCGGCGCACGGCGGCATCGACGCACTGGACGAGGCGCGCGACGGTGTCGAGGCGCTGGCGAAGGTCGACACGTTCCGCCCCGATGCCCTGCTGCTCGATATCCAGATGCCCGGCCTCGGCGGCCTGGAAGTGGCGGCCTCGCTGCCCGATCCGGCGCCGCTGGTGATCTTCGTGACCGCGTTCGACGACTACGCGCTGCGCGCCTTCGACGCCAGCGCGATCGATTACTTGCTCAAGCCCTGCGACCCGGCCCGGCTGGCCCGCGCGCTGGCGCGCCTGCAGGAGCGGCTCGCTGCGCGGCGCCTTGCTCCACCCGATGCGCATCGCCCGCCCCTTCCCGTTGCCGGCCTGCCGCTGCGCCAGTTGCTCGTCACCGAGCGCGGCGTGACGCGCATCGTGCGGCTCGCCGATGTCCGCTGGCTGGAAACGGCCGACAACTACGTCGCGCTGCACGACGGTGCCACGGCCCCGCTGCTGCGCCAGACCCTGGCCGGCCTGCTGGACGCCGTCGGCCCGGCTTTCGTGCGCTGCCACCGCCGCGCCGCCGTGCACCTGCCGTGGATCGAGCGGATCGTTGCCAACGACAAGGGCGACGGCGAAATCCTCCTCACCGACGGCGGTATCGTGCCGATGAGCCGGCAATACCGGCTGGCCGTGCTGGCTGCCCTGGCAGGGCCTTGAACAGGATTCGTCATGTATTGATGTGATAGCCCTCGTGTGCAGACGAACTGGAAATTTTAAGGACATTAAAGTCGGCAGGAACACTATCATTTGACACAAGCGCTTCACGCCGATATGTTGCCGGAACTTCTGCTTTGGCCGGCGGAAGCTGTCGCACACTGGACGGCAGCAATCAGCCAGAAGCAGATCTCCGACCACGAACTGTCCTCTGCTTTGAACCGACACGAAAAAGCCGGCAACACTATGAAGAAACAGATGCTTCAGTCGATTACTGCTCGATCCACATGATTTCTAGCGCCGAATTTGGTGACCTCTACGACGTGCATCTAAAGAATCAATACGATCTCTCATGAATTCCAGTGATTTTCAAAAGCTAAAGAGCGGAAATTTCTCTTTTCCAATGCCGCACGGAGACCTAGTTAACATAACGGACTCAACAGCAGGCAAAGCTAGTATTTGCGAAGCTTTTAAGAATTTCAACAAAGCTTTGCTATTTTTATCGCGACAATACAAATATACCAACCCATTGCCCGAATTATATGCAGATCCGTTAGATATGATTATTGCTCGCGCACGGAGTGATAAAATAATCGTCAGCCGCGGGCTGCTATTACACCTCGACGCGGTCCGTTCCGAAATTACTATCTCATCAGCAGCAGAATTTCGATTCAGCGCAAATACTAGGCGAAAGCTTGCCGGATTTTGGATTATCGCCCATGAATTTTTCCATATAGCTAGAGGCCATCTCAAACTATATCAAAAATTTTATGCCAATTATGCTACCGCTTTTGAATACGATGCTGACTGTCTGGCGAGTGCTGCATTATTCAGATATGTTAGTCATGAGATTGCACCTCGGGCACCTCTCCTGACTAGAAAGATGATTTCGGCCAATGCAATATTTTGGTGCATTAGAACCTTAGCAGGGAAAACAGAGGTCAGTGCATCGGGTAGGAACACACATCCCCCGATCATACACCGTCTAGAATACTGCATTACCAAACTGATTTCTCTTGATATACCTCATCCTAACTTTGGCGATAGCTTCGAGTTGAGCGTACATAGTCCAACTATCTGGGCATACATTGTTAAGCTTGAGGAAAATTATATAAAAAACACTCAAGGCAATTTTCATGTACCATTCCGCGGAACTTACGCACTGGAAAAAAGTGAATTAATGAGACAGCTAAAGGCGATGTGTGAAAAAAAAATCGAGGATTTTGTGCTTGAGGAGACTTGGCAAGAGATCATGCCATATGTCGAGGAAGTCAGTGCAATCGCATTCTAGCGTGAATATCCTCCTGGTGTAACTGGCGAGGAAATCTGTATAAACCGGTTATAGGGAAACGACATGATAACGACGTCTACCGTCGGCATGGTTTTCGATGACAAGGACTGCACGATTGGCACCGCAGCGGACAGTGAAAACGGAGACGGTGCAGATCGCCGGGCTACAGGGTGGAGGCCTACCAACTTCTAATCAATTTGGCGAGTCGCTGACATTGGTGTCTCCGAGCTGGCCGAGGTCTGATTTGATTTTTTGTGCGCCCGGTAAATCTCCCCTAATTGAAGGTCATCAAACAGGATGTGAGATTATTGGCTCGTACTATGAAGTTCGCGCCTTCGGGTTCTCTTGGACAGGAAACTCCTTTGTCATTGCTACAAGTAGTGATGTAGTAGTTTTCAAAAGAACGATCACGGCCAGGTAGTGCAGTTGCATCTCAATGTCTGCTTTGGGGCAATTGTGTTGAAAAACTCGGGTTTAGTTCCCATTGGTAACGAAGGATTGATAACTCGGCTTTTCAGAACGATCACCATGGCCCTATCGCGAACCGGTCGGAGTGTCAATATCACCGAAATCCGCTCTCAAAAGTTCCGGGCGACTTTTTCAACACAATAGGGCGAAAGCTGTCGGACACTGAACGCCAGCAGCCGGCAGATGCGGACTTTGCCGATATATCACGCAGGATTGCAGCACGGGCTGTATTTTGGTAAAAAATACTTATGAATTTCAAAAAAATAATTCACGGAATTTTCGGCGGGGTGTACCGATATGCTTTGTTCTATGAGTTTCCGGGCGGGTTACGTTTTAAGCTGTCAGAGGGAAACAGTCCGCTTGACCAAGTGCTATCGGCATTACGTAAGGCAACTGTCATTTGCGATGACGTTTTTGCCGCAGAGGAAAGAATCCTCGTCCATTTGGGGAAGTTTGCTCCGACGTCTCGTTTCGGGTTACGAAAGATGCTTCGCGAACTTGAGGTAGCAGGAATTGTCATCCCAAAGGAAAGGGATGTTTGGTTGGAACCAGTAAATCAGACGGACGGAGATGACGAAGACGGCCACTGGGTGAACTGCGCTTTTGAAGCTCCTAAAGCCAAACTGCAAAACTTTCTTTGGTGTGCTTTCACCACCGACTTCGGGTCATCCGTCCTGCCAAATCCGCACTGCCGGATATATTTGATTAATTCAAACGAAGGAGTTGTCGTTCACCCCTATGACGACCGAGGAATGGACGTCATCAGTCGGGGTACATCAGCATTAGTACGTTTGTACGAGCGGCA
>DASVVD010000401.1:0-1728 GCA_036386715.1 Pseudoduganella sp. | reverse complement strand
GGTGACCTGCAGCGCCGCGGCCACGAACGGCGCCTGGGCCGGCTCGATCCCTTCGGCGAACTCGCCCAGCACCGCATCCGCCGCGCCTTCGAGTTGCGCCTCGCTCAGTCCGCGCAGGGCGGCCAGGGCCGTCACCAGCTGCGGCTGGTCGGCGACGCGGGCTGCCAGCCGGTCCAGGATCGCCGTGAAGATCGCGCGCCACTCGGCCGGGCGCTGGCCCGTGACTGGCAGCGGCGGCATGTTGTGTTCATGGGCAACGCGCATGTCTTCCTGCGCCGGCAGCGGCACGCCGGCCGGCAGCAGGGTCTTCACGACATCGGCCTGGGCCTGGACCAGCTCGGCCATTACCCGGACGTAGCTGGCCAGCGCCTCGTCGACGGGAATGCCCTTGATGTTGTTTTGCGCCAGCTGGCGCAGCCGCTCCGCGCGCGCCGTGTACAGTTCGGCCGGCCGCGGCAGCAGCAGGCGGGGAATGGCGGTGTGATCGAGCGATTCGATCTCGCCGGGTTCTAGCAGTCGCTGTACCAAGATAACTCCAAATGTTCATGCAATTATTTCCTTAAAAACAGGGTCAGACCGCATCGGCGGACCGCCTGTTTTTAAGGAAATAAAAAGCCGGGCCACGAGGGCCCGGCCAATTTTAGACGAATACCAGAAAATGCGTAGTTCGGGTCCGAGCTCAGCGGTTGGTCTTGCGGACTTCGTCCTCGAACCAGCGCGGGTGGTGCTTGCGCGCCCAGCCCCAGGTGACGGTGCCGCGCAGCATCGCGCCCATCGAGCCCTTGATCCAGATGGCTGCGTAGACGTGCACGATGATCGACACGATGATCACGAACGCGAAGAACGCATGCAGCAGCGAGGCCACGCGGATCAGCTCGACCGGGAACAGGTACGAGAAGTATGCGCGCCACATCACGAAGCCGCTCAGGAGCAGCCCCAGCATCGACACGATCAGCCCCCAGAACAGCAGCTTCTGGCCGGCGTTGTACTTGCCGATCCTGGGCAGCTTTTCTTCGCGGTTGGCCAGCACGTCCGGCATCTGGCGCAGCCACTGGCGGTCCGAGGCGTCGAGGAAGTTGTGATGCCAGAACCGGATCACCAGGACCAGGAACGACACGAACATCACGAGGCCGATGAACGGATGCAGGATCCGCGTCCACTGGCCGCCGCCGAGAAACACCGCCATCCACGAAGTGGCGGGGTGGAACAGGGCCAGGCCGGAGACCGCCAGCAGCACGAACGAGATCGCCGTGATCCAGTGGTTGGTGCGCTCGTTCGGCTTGTACCGCTCGATCACCGGGTTGCCGTCCCTGTCCTTGATTTCCACGGTGCGCTTCATCGCGTGCCCTCCTTGATCTGCTTGGCCTCGTGCTGGGCTTCTTCCTCTTCCTTGCGGCTCACCTCGTTCGGACCGACACGGGTGTAGTGGAAGAAGCCGGCCAGCGCCGCCGCCGCCATGCCGGCCAGGGCAAGCGGCTTCGCAAGGCCCGTCCATGCGCCCACGACGGGACTGATGGAAGGATTGTTGCGCAGCCCGCTGTACAGCGCGGGACGGTCGGCATGGTGCAGCACGTACATCACGTGCGTGCCGCCCACGCCGAGCGGGTCGTACAGGCCGGCATTCGCGTAACCGCGCGACTTGAGGTCCTCGATCCGCTCTTCCGCGTGCGTCTTCATGTCTTCCTTGGTGCCGAACACGATGGCGCCGGTCGGACAGGTTTTCACGCA
>DASVVD010000400.1:0-5793 GCA_036386715.1 Pseudoduganella sp. | reverse complement strand
CTGCCCCGCCTGTTTCACCTGGCCCAGGGCTTCGACCAGCCGCGCCAGCGAGGCATCGGGGACCAGTGCACGCCCGGTGACCGGCTGGTAGCCGCCCTCGCCGGCAGGGTAAGCGAAGGTGCAGTAGAAGAGGAAATTGGGCGTGACATAATCGTCGAAGCCGAGAATGACACGCGGGCCTTCCAGCCCGCCGAACGGCAGCCCGCCTGCGGCAGGCGCGGCATGCGCGGCGATCTTCGTCAGCACCTCGTGCAGGTTGTCCAGCTCCCCTTCGCGCAGTGCTACCTGCGCCGGCAACGCTTCGCCGCCCTCGTCCACCATCGTGAACGTGGCCTCGCTGCCGCTACCAAACTGCGAAACCTCGATGCGCAGCGCGGTCAGCACGCGTTCATCCGGCAATGGCTGGTTCATGGCATTCCTCCTTTAGTGGTGATCGTGGTGGTAAGGTCGTCATGCTAACCCAATACGCCCTCAACAGAAGTCCCGGCTGGACGTGGGCAGCCGGCCCAGCATGGACGACAGGTCGACCAGCCGCTTGGCCACCAGGTGCCGCACGATGCCCTGCTGCTGCCAGACCCCATATACGCCCAGCAGCGAAGCGCCCAGCACTTCGCGGCGGAACTGGTCGACCAGGTCGGGCCGGACGATCACGTTGACGTTGCCGGTTTCATCCTCGATCGTGATGAACAGCACGCCTTTCGCCGTGCCCGGCCGCTGCCGCACCGTGACAATGCCGGCACCGCGCGCCAGCTGGCCGTCGGCGAACGTGTTCAGCACCTCGGCCGGCAGGAAGCGTTTTTCCAGCAGTTGCGGGCGCAGCAGCGCCAGCGGATGGCGGCCCAGCGTCAGGCCATGCGAACGGTAGTCGCCGATAATGTCGTCGCCTTCGCTGGGCGCGCGCAGTGCCGGCGCCTCCTCGCTCGGCTGGGTGGGGCGCAGCAGGTCCTAGTCCGGCACCGCGCCCACCGCTTCCCACAGCGCCTGGCGGCGGTTGCCGGCCAGGCTGCGCAGCGCGTTGGCAGCGGCCAGTACCTGCAGGTCGTGGCGGTCCAGCTGCGCGCGGCGCGCCAGGTCGGCCACGTCGGCGAACGGGCGCAGCGCACGCGCCTGCTCGATCCGCTCGGCCGCTTCGAAGCGCATGCCGCGCAGCAGCGACATGCCCAACCGCACGGCAGGTTGATTGCCGTGCGTTCTTCCATCCTTGACCGCAGGCTGGGCGCCTTCGCCGAGCTCTTCGAGCGTGGCATCCCAGCCGCTCACGGCGATGTCGACCGGCCGCACCTCGACACCATGGCGCCTGGCATCCTGCACCAGCTGCGACGGCCCGTAGAAACCCATCGGCTGGCTGTTCAGCAGGGCGCACAGGAACGCGGCCGGCTCATGGCACTTGATCCACGAGCTCACGTAGGTCAGCAGCGCGAAGCTGGCCGCATGCGATTCGGGAAAGCCGTATTCGCCGAAACCCTGGATCTGCTCGCAGATGCGGTGCGCGAATTCCACGTCATAGCCCTTGGCCGTCATGCCTTCGATGATGCGGCCGCGGTACTTGTCCATGCCGCCCTTGCGCTTCCACGCCGCCATGGCGCGGCGCAGCTGGTCCGCCTCGCCCTGGGAGAAGTCGGCCGCGATCATCGCCACCTGCATCACCTGTTCCTGGAAGATCGGCACGCCCAGCGTGCGTTCCAGGGCAGCCTTCAGGCCCACCGGGTAATCGATCAGCGTGGGGTCGAGGCGGCGCTGCAGGTAGGGGTGCACCATGCCGCCCTGGATCGGCCCGGGCCGCACCAGCGCCACCTCGATCACCAGGTCGTAGAACCGGCGCGGGCGAAGGCGCGGCAGCATCGTCATCTGCGCGCGCGACTCGATCTGGAACACGCCCACCGTATCGGCTTCGCACATCATGTCGTAGGTGGCGGCATCGTCGCGCGGCACGTCCTGCATGCGGAATTCCTCGCCGCGCCGCTGCCCGACCAGGGCCAGCGCGCGCCGCAATGCCGACAGCATGCCCAGTGCCAGCACGTCCACCTTCAGCAGGCCCAGCTCTTCCAGGTCGTCCTTGTCCCACTGGATCACGCTGCGGTCCTTCATCGTGGCGTTCTCGATCGGCACCAGGCGCGACAGCTTGTCCTGGGCGATGACGAAGCCGCCCACATGCTGCGACAGGTGACGCGGAAAGCCGAGCATGCGCTGTGCCAGGCTGGCCCACTGGTTGGCCAGCGGCGTTTCGGGATCGAGGCCGCATTCGGCAAAGCGGTTCAGCAGTTCGTATTTGCTGTCGAACCAGTGGTGCGACTTGGCCACCTTCTCGACGATGGCCAGGTCCACGCCGAGCGCCTTGCCGGCATCGCGCAGCGCGCTCTTGGGCCGGTAGCAGATCACGGTGGCGGCCAGCGCGGCGCGGTGGCGCCCGTACTTCGCGTAGATGTACTGGATCACCTCTTCGCGGCGCTGGTGTTCGAAGTCGACATCGATGTCCGGCGGCTCGTCGCGCTCGCGCGAGATGAAGCGGCCCATCAGCAGCGTGCTTTTGGCCGGGTTCACCTCGGTAATGCCGAGGCAGTAGCACACGGCGCTGTTGGCCGCCGAGCCGCGCCCCTGGCACAGGATTTCCTGCTTGCGGGCGAAGCGCACGATGTCGTACACGGTGAGGAAAAAGTATTCGTATTCCAGCTCGGCGACCAGCGCCAGCTCCTCCTCCACCTGCGCCTGCACGCTGGCCGGAATGCCGTCGGGGTAGCGCCCCTGCGCGCCCAGGTAGGTTTCATGGCGCAGGTACGAGGCCGGCGTGTGCCCTGCCGGTATCAGTTCGTCGGGATATTCGTAGCGCAGTTCGTCCAGCGAGAACGTGCACATCCGCGCGATGCGCACCGTTTCCGCCAGCGCCGCGCGCGGATAGACATTGGCCAGCCGTACCCGCGAGCGCAGATGCTGCTCGGCGTTCTGCGCCAGCGCATAGCCGCACTGCGCCACCGGCCTGCCGAGGCGGATGGCGGACAGCGTATCGTGCAAGGGCTTGCGCGAGCGCACATGCATGCACACCTGCCCTGCCGCCACGACCGGCAGCCTGTGCTGCGCCGCCACTTCCTCGATGCTCTGCCGGTGGCCTTCGTCGAACGCGCGCTGCAGCAGCGTGAGGCCCAGCCACGCACGTGCGCCGAACGTGGCCGCCATCCACCCCGCCTGCGCGTGCAGCCGGTCCACGTCCGCCGCTTCCCACACCGGATACGACGGCAGCAGGACCAGCAGGCAATCGGGCATGCCGCCCAGGTGGGCGCGCTCCGGCGGCGGTGCCGCGAAATCATCCGGATGCAGCAGGTACTCGCCCTTGGCGGCGCGCGTGCGGCCAAGCGTGATCAGTTCCGCCAGGTTGCCATAGCCGTTGCGGTTGCTGGCGATGGCCAGCAGCGACAGGGCTTCCTTGCCATCCTTGCCCGTCAGCCGGAACCAGCTGCCGACCAGCAGGCGCCGGTGCTCCGGCGCGTTCCACTGCGCCTGCTTCGCCTCGCCATGGGCGCGCACCACGCCGGCCAGCGAGCACTCGTCCGTGATCGCCAGCGCCGTGTAGTCGAGCCCGATCGCCCGCGCGACCAGTTCCTCGGCATGCGAGGCGCCCTGCAGGAACGAGAAGTTCGTCATGCAGAACAGCTCGGCATAGGCCGGCAGGCTGAAGGGTGGCAGGGGAAACATGGCGGCACCGGAATACTGTATGAATGTCCAGTATTATACGTTGCCAGGTCGTTGCCAGGTCGGGGTGCCCGGTTTCGTCGTCGCATGCCTGGCGAGCACCTCCATACCAGAATTTGGCCGAAGCACGGTACTAAAGTTTGCCATTTGCAAAATAGTCACACTGGCAAAGCTGCTTTCTAGGTCATTCGATGTCAGGCCGATAAAATCCCCGCTTTACCTGTTCCGGAGAAGCCCTTGTCCACGCTACGCCTTGCCGTCCTGTCCGCCCTGTACGGATCTTCCGCCCTCGCCTTCACGCCCGTCGCGCTGGCCCAGGAACAATCGCCGCAGGGGCAGCCGGTGCAGGTCGCTACGCCGCAGCAGATGCAGACCGTGAGCGTGGTCGGTTCGCGCCGCGCCACCAGCTCCGCCACCGATACCGTGGCACCGATCGACATCATTCCGATGACCGCCGCCGCCGAAAAAGGCGGCCAGTTCGACCTGGCGCAGACGCTGACCAACATTTCGCCGTCGTTCAACTCCACCCGCCAGTCGGGCGCCGACGGTGCCGACCTGGTCGATTCCGCCGCGCTGCGCGGCCTCGGTTCGGACCAGACGCTGGTGCTGGTGAACGGCAAGCGCCGCCATACCTCGTCGCTGGTCAACCTGTTCGGCGCGCGCAACCGCGGCAACACCGGCACCGACCTGAACGCGATCCCGATGCTGGCGATCCGCGACGTGCAGGTACTGCGCGACGGCGCCGCCGCCCAGTACGGCTCCGATGCGATCGCCGGCGTGATGGATATCGGCCTGAAGAAAAACCTGGGCTGCGAGGCGGTCACCGGCTATGGTCAGTACTCGGCCGGCGACGGCGAGAACTGGCTGGCTTCGGCCTACTGCGGCATCGCGGTGGGCGGCGGCGTGGTCGGCATCACCGGCGAGTACCTGAACCGCGGCCGCTCCGACCGCTCCGAGCCGGACAATCCGCGCATCATCGGCGATTCCAAGACCGAGAACCAGACGCTGTACGTCAATGGCGAGATCCCCACCGGCGTGGCGGGCAACTCGGGCCGCTTCTACTTCACCGGCGGCGTGCAGAAGCGCGATGCATCGTCCGCCGCCTTTGGCCGCGGCGGCGTGGGCAGCGACGATATCCCGAGGCGCAACTCGGCCGCGATGTACCCGGAGGGCTTCGTGCCCTTCATCAATGGCGACATGGACGACCGCTACGCGATCGTCGGCCACCGCGCCCGGCTGGGCGAATGGAACGCCGACATTTCGCAGACCTACGGCTACAACCGCCTGATGTACGACATCAGCAACACGCTGAACGCCTCGATCGCCAATGCCGACCTGCTCGGCGGCGGCCGCGGCGTGAGTGCCGACCACTTCGACGCCGGCGGCTTCTCGTTCGAGCAGTGGACCACCAACGCCGACTTTGCGCGCTACTTCGACGGCGTGATGGGCAAAGGCCTGAACGTGGCCTTCGGCGGCGAATACCGCGTCGAGAAATACAAGATCTTTGCCGGCGAGCCGGGTTCCTACGTGGACGCGGACGGCGTGGGTACCGGCGCCAGTGCCGGCAGCCAGGGTTTCCCGGGCTTCCAGCCCGGCGACGTGACGAACGCGCGCCGCCACAGCACCGCGCTGTACCTCGACATGGAAGCCGATCTCACCGACGCGGCCAAGCTGCAGGGCGCCGTGCGCTGGGAAAAATACAGCGACTTCGGCTCCACCGTGACGGGCAAGCTGGCCGGCAGCTACCGCGTGGCCCCGGCCGTGCTGCTGCGCGGTTCGGCCAGCACCGGCTTCCGCGCGCCGTCGCTGCAGCAGGCCTACTTCTCGTCGACCTTCACCGACTTCATCAGTGACGTGCCGACCGACGTGGTGCTGGCGCCGAACGGCGGCGCCGTAGCCACGCTGGCCGGCATTCCGAAACTGAAGGAGGAAAAGTCCACCAGCTTCACGCTGGGCACCACCTGGACGCCGACCGAATCGATCTCCGTCACGGCGGACCTGTACCACATCAAGATCAAGGACCGCATCGTGCTGTCCGGCCGCTTCGATGCCGACAACTATCCGGAACTGGCGGCCCGCCTGTCGACGCTGGGCGTCGACCAGGCGCAG
>DASVVD010000399.1:0-7718 GCA_036386715.1 Pseudoduganella sp. | reverse complement strand
CATCAGCGCCGTCGCCAGCGCCAGCACGGCCAGGCGTTGCTGGCGGATCCGCGCCGTGGGGCTCAGCAGCCGGCGCGCCTGGTGGTCGAGCGTCTGGCCGGCATCGTTCAGCGTGCGGCGCATGGCGCGGTGCAGGTCGGTGGCGTCGGCCCGCAGCGAGGCGAGCCAGTCGGCACGCGGCGTGGCGGCCAGCTCGGCGGCGGCGGTGGGCGTGGCGGCGCGCAGGTCGGCGGCGAAATCGGCAATCGTGAAATCGGTCTCGTGGCCCACCCCGGAAATCACCGGCATGGCGCATTCGGCGATCGCGTAGGCCACCGCCTCGTCATTGAAGCACCACAGGTCCTCGATGCTGCCACCGCCGCGGCAGACGATCAGCACATCGCATTCGGCGCGCGCGGAGGCGGTGCGCACTGCCTGTGCGATCTGCCCGGCGGCCAGCTGGCCCTGCACCAGCGCCGGATAGAGCACCACGTTGACGTGCGGCGCGCGGCGGCGCAGGGCGGTCAGCACGTCGCGCAGCGCCGCCGCCTGCGGGCTGGTGACGATGCCGATCGTGCGGACAAACAGGGGCAGGGCACGCTTGCGGTCCTCGTCGAACAGGCCGGCCGCGGCCAGCCGCTCCTTCAGGCGCATGAAGGCTTCGAACAGTGCACCCACGCCAGCGCGGCGGATCGCCTCGACATTGATCTGGTAATCGCCACGCGGGCCATAC
The DNA here is from genome assembly GCA_036386715.1 of Pseudoduganella sp. Classification (GTDB taxonomy): domain Bacteria; phylum Pseudomonadota; class Gammaproteobacteria; order Burkholderiales; family Burkholderiaceae_D; genus Rugamonas. Next base: position 7,006 of record DASVVD010000399.1, on the reverse strand, counting down.
AGGGTGACGAGCGCGCGCACCTCGACCTTGTCGCCTTCGCGCGGCATGAAGCCGGCATACTGGGCGCGGCCGCGAAACATCACGGCGCGTACCTGGGCCGCATCGTCCTTCAGCGTGAAATACCAGTGGCCGGAACTGGCGCGCGTGAAATTGGAGATTTCCCCGGCGATCCAGGTCAGCGGGAACGAGCGTTCCAGCAGCCGGGATACGGCCTGGTTCAGGGCACTGACGGTGATCACGGCACTCTGGCCGGCGGCGGAATCGGGGCGTTCGAAGGTAGTCATCGGCTAGTCATCACAAATTCTGTCCACAGAATCGTTAAGCGGTCATGCTTATGTCATATCTCGCGCAAAACAGCAAGGTCTATTTCCAACCCACTGATTTTTAAGGAGAAAAACGCCTGCCGCATTCGTGGGCAGCGTAAGATTATTCTTACAAATCAAAGACTTCCCCTACAGTACAGATTCTTACACACAAAGATATCCACAGAATCTGTGGGAAACGTGGACAACTCTTTCGATGCCTGCCATAAATTTCCGCACAAAAAGTTTATCGTTCAGAATCAAGGGTTTGGTGCGCAATCCTGATGCTTCCCCACAATTTTATCCACAGGAGTTGTGCAGAAACGTGACACCGACAGCCTGCCGGCGCAAAGGAAACGCTTCCGTATTGACTGCACAATTTTTAAGCGGAAGGTTTTTTTCCTTATGAATCAACGGGGTTAGCACTTAAAAGCCGGTTTGCGCACAATATTGTCCACAGTTTTTGTGCAGAAGGGAGAGACATGCCCACGAAGTGGGTCGCCAGCAGGCCTGCGCATGCCAATGACAAGCTTTGCCTAATTTTTAGGCTGCCTTGTTTTCTTCTTATAAAACAGCAGCTTATCGTTATAGGAGCTGCCTTGCCAACAATCTTATCAACAGTTACTGTGCAGAAGCTTGTCTCATCCGGCGGGGCAGGAAAGAGAGCAGTGCAAGCTTTTTGTGCAATGAGTAATTTCTATTTACTATCAATGACTTGCCATTAAAATGGCAGCGTTGCCAACAACATTGTCCACAGAATTTGTTCAGAACGTCGTGCCGGTCCCAGGGCAGGTCGTTGCCTAAAAAATGTGCTGCAAATAATTTCATTTATAAAACAATGACTTATATTGTTGAGCCGGCATTACGCACAATCTTTTCCACAGAATTTGTGCAGAACATCGTCGCGCGGACTGGACGGCAAGCGTGCCGGCACCGTGGCCAGGCACCGGCACGGAACGCCGCACCTGCCCGCACTTGCCGCCGCCCCGGCAACACGCTACATTGCGCGTCTGCGCTTTCACAAGGAGTTTGTTTTGCTCGCCATCTTTCAAGCTGCCGGCTGGCCGATCTGGCCGCTGCTGATCGCTTCCATCGTTGCCACCGCGTTGATCATCGAGCGCCTGATGACGCTGCGGCGTGCCCGCATCATTCCATCGAACCTGCTCGACGAAGTGGTGCGCGTCTATCGCAGCGGCAATATCACGCCCGAGATCCTGGGCAAGCTCGAAACCAGTTCGCCGCTGGGCGTGGTGCTTTCCGCCGCGCTGCGCAATGTGAGCGCACCGCGCGAGGTGATGAAGGAATCGATCGAGGAAGCCGGCAGTGGCGTCGCCCATACGCTGGAGCGCTTCCTGACGACGCTCGGCACGATCGCCTCGCTGGCTCCGCTGATGGGCCTGTTCGGCACCGTGGTCGGCATGATCGAACTGTTCGGCGCGGGTACCGGCAGCAATAACCCGGCGCAGCTGGCGCACGGTATCTCGGTGGCGCTGTACAACACCGGTTTCGGCCTGGCGATCGCCATGCCCACGCTGGTGTTCTACCGCCATTTCCGCGCGCTGGTGGACGGCTACGTGATCCAGATGGAGCAGCAGGCGGTGCGCTTCGTCGACGTGGTGCACGGTTCACGCAACTGAAAGGGCAGGGCATGAACTTTCGCAAGGGCCAGCGCCGTGAAGACCCCGAGATCAACCTGATCCCGTTCATCGACGTGCTGCTGGTGATCCTGATTTTCCTGATGGTGACGACGACCTACAGCAAGTTCACCGAGCTGCAGATCACGTTGCCCACGGCCGACGCGCAGAAGGCGGCCGAGCAGCCGAACCAGATCGACGTGACGGTCGATGCCAAGGGCAACTACACCATCAATGGCGAACCGGTGTCGTTCCGCGACGTGGCCGGACTGGCCTCGGTGCTGAAGGCGGCGGCCAAGCCGGGCAGTGATCCGGTGGTGGTGGTCAACGCCGACCAGTTCGCCATGCACCAGATGGTGGTCAACGTGATGGAGGCGGCGCGCATTGCCGGCTTCGGCAAGCTGACGTTCGCGGCGCAGACCGGGAGCGCGAAGTAGGCTCGCCTGCCGGCCCGTTCGCATGCCTCCGATGAATCCTGCATCGACCCTGACCCTTGCCTTGACCCTTGCCCTGACCCGCGCCTGGCTGCGGCGCGGCCCGCTGGCCTGCGCGCTGTATCCCGTGTCGCTGCTGTTCCGCGCACTCGCGGGCCTGCGCGGCCTGCTGTACCGCACCGGCGTATTGAAGTCCAGCCGGCTGCCGGTTCCCGTGATCGTGGTTGGCAACATCTTCATTGGCGGCACCGGCAAGACGCCGCTGACCATCTGGCTGGTCGAACAGCTGCGCGCGGCGGGCCTGAAACCGGGCGTGATCTCGCGCGGTTTCGGCAGCAAGGGAGACGGGCCGCGCCCCGTCACCGCGCTCTCCACGCCGGCCGAAGTGGGCGACGAGCCGGTGCTGATCGCCACCCGCGCCGCCTGTCCCGTGTTCGTGTACCGCGACCGGGTGCAAGCCGGCAGGGCGCTGCTGGCCGCCCATCCGGAAGTGAACGTGATCGTTACCGACGACGGCCTGCAGCACTATGCGCTGCAGCGCGACGTCGAGGTGGTGCTGTTCGATGGCCGCGGCGTCGGCAACGGCTGGACCTTGCCGGCCGGGCCATTGCGCGAACCGCCTTCGCGCCGGCGCGATGTGACCGTGGTCAATGCGCCTGAGCTGACGCCGCGCCTGGCCGCCCGGGTCGGCGGGCAGCCGTACCGCATGGTGCTGGCGGGCGACACCGCCGAACGCCTCGGCGACCGCCGCGAGCGCGTACCGCTGCGCTACATCGGCGGGCGCGGGCGCCTTGCGGCGGCGGCCGGCATCGGCAACCCGGCACGCTTCTTCCGCATGCTGGCCGACGCCGGCCTGGTGTTCCAGGAGCTGCCGCTGCCCGACCACCACGATTTCCTCGACCGGCCCTTTGCCCACGTGGACGCGGACGTGATCCTGGTGACCGAGAAGGATGCAGTAAAATGCGCACAAATCGAAGAACTGAGAAACGATCCGCGGCTGTGGGTCGTTCCGGTCAGCGCCCGGCTCGATGCCGCGCTGGTCGATCACATTGTGGAGAAATGCCGTGGACGCACGTTTGCTTGACATCCTGGTCTGCCCTGTATGCAAGGGCCCGCTGGAATACGATAAAAAAGCCCAGGAGATGATCTGCCGCGGCGACCGCCTGGCCTATCCGATCCGCGACGGCATCCCGATCATGTGGGCCGACGAAGCCCGCACGCTGCAGGACACCGTCGAATAAGCGGCTTGGACAAGCTGGTTCGACTTCCATGAAAGGCAGGCACCTGTGAGCTTTACCGTCATCATCCCCGCGCGGCTGGCATCGACCCGGCTGCCGGACAAGCCGCTGGCCGACCTGGGCGGCAAGCCGATGGTCGTGCGCGTGGCCGAGCGTGCGGCACTGTCGGGCGCCGGCCGCATCATCGTCGCCACCGATCACCCGTCGATCATGGCGGCCTGCGCCGCGCACGGCGTGGCGGCGATGATGACGCGCGACGATCACCCGTCCGGCACCGACCGCATCGCCGAGGTGGCGCGCGCGCTCGACCTGCCGCCGCAGGCGGTGGTCGTCAACCTGCAGGGCGACGAACCGCTGATCGACCCGGCGCTGCTGGCCGCCTGCGCCGCGCGTATCGGCGCCGACGTGCCGATGGCCACCTGCGCCCACCCGCTGCACGAGGCGGCGGATGCGTTTAACCCGAACGTCGTGAAGGTGGTGCTGGACAAGGCCGGCCGCGCGCTGTACTTCAGCCGCGCCACCATTCCGTGGGCGCGCGATGCGTTCGCACAATCGCGGGATGCCTTGCCCGCGGCGCTGCTCGAACAGCATGCGCCATTGCGCCACATCGGCCTGTACGCCTACCGCAACGATTTCCTGCAGGCGTATCCGCGGCTCGAGATTTCACCGCTGGAAGGCATCGAGGCACTGGAGCAACTGCGCGTGCTGTGGCATGGCCATCCTATCGCCGTGCACGTCACCGACGCGGCGCCGGCACCCGGCGTCGATACCCCCGAAGACCTGGAACGGGTCCGCGCTCACTTCGCTTGAGTGTTTGACGTTTTTGCATCGCAAACAGCCTCCTGAAGTGGCGTTGGGCCGGCCTTTTGTGGTAAGTTTCGTCACAACTGACCCACATACCACTGAATTATTAAAATCGTTTTAGGAATTTTCATGCGTCTCATTCTGTTAGGACCACCCGGCGCCGGCAAGGGCACCCAGGCCAATTTCATCAAGGAAAAATACAATATTCCCCAGATTTCGACCGGTGACATGCTGCGGGCAGCCATCAAGGCCGGCAGCGAGCTGGGCATTGCCGCGAAAGCCGTGATGGACGCCGGCCAGCTGGTGTCCGACGACATCATCATCGGCCTGGTCAAGGATCGCCTGAAAGAAGCGGATTGCGCCAACGGCTACCTGTTCGACGGTTTCCCGCGCACCATCGCGCAGGCCGACGCGATGAAGGATGCCGGCGTGAAGATCGACTACGTGCTGGAAATCGATGTGCCGGACGAACAGATCATCGAACGCATGGATGGCCGCCGCTGCCACTCCGGCTCCGGCCGCGTGTACCACACCAAGTTCAATCCGCCAAAGGCCGAAGGCCTGGACGATATCACCGGCGAACCGCTGGTGCAGCGTGAAGACGACAAGGCCGAGACCGTCAAGAAGCGCCTGGACGTGTACCACAACCAGACCGAAGTGCTGCTCGGCTACTACAACGAGTGGGCCAAATCGGGCGACGCGGCGGCCCCGAAATACCGCAGGATCGAGGGGGTCGGCGCCGTCGACCAGATCCGCGACCGCGCGTTCGCCGCGCTGGCGGAATAAGACTTTCAAAAACGGACCTGCGCGGTCCGTTTTTTTTGCCGGCCCCCTTTCGGCCGCAACCCGGTTTTCGTTTGCATCGATTCGTTGGCCGCCCCGCGCGGTGTGATGAAGTTTGCTTGAATTCGATAACGTTGGTTCACAAAGGGGGACATATGGCAGCAGGTCTGTGGTTTGCGGTGGCGTGCGGCGTCATTGCGGTGATATACGGGCTGTGGTCGCGCAGCTGGATCCTGGCGCAGGATGCGGGCAACGCCCGCATGCAGGAAATCGCGACGGCGATCCAGCAGGGCGCCAGTGCCTATCTCGCGCGGCAGTACCGCACCATTGCCATCGTCGGCGTCATCCTCCTGGTTGCCATCTTCTTCCTGCTCGGCGTGCAGACGGCGCTGGGCTTCCTGATCGGCGCGGTGCTGTCCGGCGCCTGCGGCTTCATCGGCATGAACGTCTCGGTGCGCGCCAATGTGCGCACGGCGCAGGCCGCCACGATCGGCCTGAACCAGGCGCTCAACGTCGCCTTCAAGAGCGGCGCGATCACCGGGCTGCTGGTGGTCGGGCTCGGCCTGCTGGGCGTGGCGCTGTTCTACTGGATGCTGACCGCGTTCGCCAGCGGCGCCTATCCGGCACCGTCGCTGTCCCATCATGATGTCATCAAGCCGCTGATCGGGCTGGCGTTCGGCGCTTCGCTGATCTCGATCTTCGCCCGCCTCGGCGGCGGCATCTTCACCAAGGGCGCCGACGTGGGCGCGGACCTGGTCGGCAAGGTGGAAGCCGGCATCCCCGAGGACGATCCGCGCAATCCCGCCGTGATCGCCGATAACGTCGGCGACAACGTGGGCGACTGCGCCGGCATGGCCGCCGACCTGTTTGAAACCTACGTGGTGACGCTGATCGCGACGATGCTGCTGGGCGCGCTGATGATCGCCGACCGGCCGAACGAGGCCATCCTGTACCCGCTGCTGCTGGGCGGCGTGTCGATCCTGGCGTCGATCGTCGGCTGCCTGTTCGTCAAGGCAAAGCCGGGCAAGAAGATCATGTCGGCGCTGTACACCGGGCTGTGGTGGTCGGCGATCCTGTCGCTGATCGGCTTCGCCGTCGTCACGTGGCTGGTCTGGACCGACTACGCCATGCGCTGGCAGATGATGGGCGCGACCGTGGTCGGCATCGTGCTGACCGGGCTGATGGTGTACATCACCGAGTACTACACCGGCACCGACTTCAAGCCGGTGCGCCATATTGCCGAGGCCTCCACCACCGGGCACGGCACCAACATCATCGCCGGGCTCGGCGTGTCGATGAAATCGACGGCCTACCCGGTGCTGGCCGTGTGCGTCGCGATCCTGGTGTCCTATGAGCTGGCCGGACTGTACGGCATCGCGATCGCGGCCACGTCGATGCTGTCGATGGCCGGCATCGTGGTGGCGCTCGACGCCTACGGGCCGGTCACCGACAATGCCGGCGGCATTGCCGAGATGGCCGGCATGCCGGAATCGGTGCGGGCGATCACCGACCCGCTGGACGCGGTCGGCAACACCACCAAGGCCGTCACGAAAGGCTATGCGATCGGCTCGGCCGGCCTGGCCGCGCTGGTGCTGTTTGCCGACTACACGCACGCACTCGACTCGGCCGGCAAGTCGGCCTCGTTCAGCCTGTCCGACCCGATGGTGATCGTCGGCCTGTTCATCGGCGGCCTGATCCCCTACCTTTTCGGCGCGATGGCGATGGAAGCGGTCGGCCGCGCCGCCGGAGCCGTGGTGGTCGAAGTGCGGCGCCAGTTCCGCGACATCAAGGGGATCATGGAAGGCACGGCC
>DASVVD010000398.1:0-3716 GCA_036386715.1 Pseudoduganella sp. | reverse complement strand
TGGCGGCCGCCATCGCGGCGGCATTCGGCACGGCGGCCCTGACTGCCTGGGCCCAATTGCCGGTTGGCGGCGTCCCTGTCCACGGCAGCGCCTCGATTGCAACCGATGGCGGACGCATGACCGTCACCAATAGCCCGAATGCCGTGCTGGACTGGCAGGCGTTCGGCATCGGCGCACGCAACAGCGTGCACTTCGCGCAGCAAAGCGCCGCCAGCCAGGTCCTGAACCGCGTCGTCGGCAACGACCCGTCGGCCATCCTGGGCAGCCTGTCGTCGAATGGCGGCGTGTGGCTCGTCAACCCGCATGGTGTCCTGTTCGGCAGCAATGCCCGGATCGATGTCGGCGGACTGGTCGCCTCCACCCTGCCCATCTCGAACGAAGATTTCCTGGCCGGGCGTTTCCGCTTCGACAGTGGCGTGCTGCCTGGCGGGCAGATACTGAACCAGGGCCGGATCACCACCAGCTTTGGCGGCCGCGTGTGGCTGATGGGCGATTCCGTGCGCAATGAAGGCCTGGTAAGCAGCCCCGGCGGCAACATCGTGCTGGCCGCCGGCAGGAGCATCGAGCTGGTCGACTCGGGCATGCCGAACGTTACCGTGCGGGTCACCGCGCCCGACAGCCAGGCCGTCAACCTGGGCACCCTGCTGGCATCGAACGGCGGCAGCATCGACGTGCACGGCGGGATCGTCAACCAGCAAGGCATCGTCCGCGCCGACAGCATCGGCAGCGATCCGGCCGGCCGCGTGGTCATCATGGCGCGGGGCGACGTGCAGCTTGGCGCTGCCAGCGAAACCGGCGCGGATGCCGGCGGCACCGGGCCCGGCGGCCAGGTGCTGGTGGAATCGGCCGATGGCGCCACGCTGGTGCAAGGCGCAGTATCGGCAACCAGCAGCGGCAGCGGTGGCGGCGCCATCCACCTGCTGGGCAGGCAGGTCGGCATCTACGGACACGCGCGGGTCGATGCTTCCGGCGCCACGGGTGCCGGCGAAGTGCTGGCAGGGGGGGACTACCAGGGTGCCAACCCGGCGGTGCGCAATGCCGAGGCCACCTACCTGGGGCCGGCGGCGTCGGTCCAGGCCAATGCCACCGCCAGCGGCGACGGCGGCAAGGTCGTCCTGTGGAGCGACAACGCCACGCGCGTGTTCGGCAGCATCGAGGCGCGCGGCGGGCCTGGCGGCGGCGACGGCGGGCTGGTCGAGACGTCCGGCCGGTTCCTCGATGCGCGGCCGAAGTCGCTCGACGTGGGATCGCCACGTGGCACGGCGGGTACCTGGCTGCTCGATCCCGGCAATATCACGATCGTCGACGGCTGCTGCGGCGAAGGGGCGGTCGAGAACCACGATGGGGCCGATTTCACCCTCGCGTCGGCTGCCGACGACACGGTGATTGCCGCCAGCGTCATCATCCAGGCACTCGAATCGGAAAATCGCGTTATCGTGCGCACCGGCGGGGCCAACACCACGCAGGAAGGCAACATCACCGTGGCAGCGGACATCGCCGTCGCCGGGGACCCGGCCGGCGCCTCGCTGACGCTGGAAGCGCATAACGACATCACCATCAATGCCGGGGTGCGGATTACAGCCGGCATAAACCCGATGCCCGTGACGCTGAGCGCGGACAGCGACCGGAACAATATAGGCAGCGTGTGGCTGAACGAAGGCGCGGCCATTGCCACGCGGGGCGGGCTTCTCTCCCTGGGCGGCGCGACCCTGGGTACCGAGCTCGGCGATGGCGTCCATCTCGTGGGCAGCTCGCTCGATGCCGGCGATGCCCTGGTGTTCCTGGGCGGCAACTCCATAAACGTTACCGGGAACAGCACGCTGGCTGGAAAAGGCGTGTTCATCGTCGGCAACAGGATCGTCTTTACCGACTCGACGGCCACCTCGACCGACCAGAACATCGCGATGATTGCGAATGGCCCGGCCAGCACCGGCACGGCCGCAGTGACCAACAGCACCCTTGTCGCCAGCGCGCCCGAAGGGCTGATCGGCAAAATCGTGTTCAGGCTGCAATCCCTCGACCTGGCCAATACCCGCATGGAGACCGGGAGCACCGTCGACATCGAGGCCGCCACGACGAATGTCACGGCAGGCAGCGACGTTACGGGGCGCGATATCAGGATCACGGCGCGCACCCTCAACGTGTTCGATTCGCAGCTTGCCTCGACGAACGGCGGCCTCGACCTGCTGGCCAGTGCCCCCGGCGGCGGTGGCGGCGGCACCATCGTCCTGCGCAATGCCGCCCTGGCAGCCAGCGTAGAATCGGCTGGCGATACCACGCCGCTTTCCATCGTGGCGCAAAACCTCGGCTTGACGAACACAGTCTTGCGCTCGACCGGCGGGATCGAATTGCTGGCGCCGGTCGTCAACATCGCGGCCAACAGCGACCTGACCGCCAGCAACGTCGCGATCACGGCCCAGCGCATCGCGGTTGCCGATTCACGCATCAATGCCGTGGCAGGCGGCGTGACGCTGTTCGCCAATACCACCACGGGGACCGGAGGCGCCACCCTGGCCAACGTCACCCTCAGCGCGCAAAGCGAAGGCGATGCGAGCGCGGGCAATATCGGCATTATCGGCGACACCGTCGACATGACCGATGCGGACCTGACCGCGAGCGCCGACATCGCCATTGGCGGCGCTTCCACGTCGATCGACAACGCGGCAAGCGTGGCTGGCCTTCGGGCGACCGGCGTCAGCATCACCTCGGGCACGACCCGGCTCGACAGTGTGAACGTGGTGGCCTCCCGGGCGGAGGACGCCATCGTCATCCGCACGAACAATCTCACCAATACCGGGAGCCGGTTCACCACACCGGCCGGGCGGTGGCTGGTCTACCTGAACGGTTCCCAGGCGGGATTCCCGGCCGCCGCCCTTGGCGACCTCGACTATACGTTCGTGCAGGTCAACGCCGCTGGCGCGCCACCGGTACTCTCCGGCATCGGCAACAACGGTATCGTGATGGCGGCTCCGCTTGCCATCAAGGTCAAGGTCGATGCCGGGCGGCCATACGACGGCACGGCGCTGGCCAGCTTCTCGCAGGCCCTGTCCCACGATGCCGGCACCGGCATCGCGCTGCAGTCCGGCGACGACAGCGGCATTGCCCGGGGCGCCTTCGACAGCAAGAACGCGGGAGTCGACAAACCCATCCTCTACGAGGGCGAAGGCGGTTACTTCGCCGTGCGCACCGCGAACGGCAGCCGGGTGTACGGCGCCACGCAATCCTACGTGGGCGACATCACGCCGAAGGCCATCACCGCCGCGGGCCTGGCAGCCGCGAACAAGGTCTACGATGCCAGCCGCGCAGCAGTGCTGTCCGGATCACTGGGCGGCGTCGTCGACGGCGACGACGTCACCCTCGCCGGTGCCACTGGCCTGTTCGACACGAAGGACGCCGGCAGAGGCAAGACCGTCACCATCTCCGGCACGGCGCTGGCCGGCGCCGATGCCGGCAATTACACGTTGAACGGCGGCGCCACTACCACCACAGCCGACATTACCCCGCGCCCGATATCGGCCACCGGCATCACGGCCGCCGACAAGGTCTATGACGGCACCCGGGTTGCCAGCCTGTCCGGCACCCTGGCCGAAGCGATCGCGGGAGACAATGTATCGCTGGCCGGTGCCACCGGCCTGTTCGACACGAAGAACGCCGGCACCGGCAAGACCGTTGCCATTGCCGGCGGCGTACTGGCAGGGGCCGATGCCGGCAACTAC
>DASVVD010000397.1:0-3079 GCA_036386715.1 Pseudoduganella sp. | reverse complement strand
TTCATCAAGGACAACAAGGATGAACTGCTGCTGCATGCGCACAAGTACGACTTCGATATCGCTTTCTTCAGCGAAGTCAGCGACTTTGCCCAGGCCGTGGCAGCCCGCGGCGACGACAGCCTGTTCGTGATCGACCTCGATGCGCTGCATAACATGCAGGCCGATATGCAGTCCTCCCGCAAGACGCTGATGCTCGGCGAACTGCTGGCACGGCTGCCGGGCGACCACAGCTATGTGTATTTGCAATCGGCGCGCCAGGGCGGGCGCTTCATGCTGCAGCAGCGCCTGGTCGACAGCGATTGCCTGGCCTATGCGGAAAAGCCGATCGCCAACGATGTGCTGGTCGACAAGCTGTTCAACCTGTTCGTGCAGAAGAAGCGGGGCGACCTGGTGCGCCTCATGTACCTGGGCGATGCGGCGCAGATCGATGGTGCCGCGCTGCTGGAGCACCGGGTCGAGCTGCTGTCGCACGACGATGCGCACACGCTGCACCTGCGGGTCAAGGACCTGCAGCCGGACATGGTGCTGATCGTCGATGCGGAATACGAGCGCACCGAGGCGATCGTGCGCGTGCTGAAGAAGAATATCGAGGCCGACCCGGTGCGCGAGATCGTGCTGCTGCAGCGCCGTGTCGACGTGGAGCTGACCCGCCGCGCGCTGGCCAGCGGCTTCGACGGCATCATGCCGCTGGTCTCGCCCGAGCTGCTCACCGCGCAGCTGGTCAATCGCGCCAACAAGATCCGCGTCAGCAAGGACCTGATCGGCAAGGACCGCGCCACCGGCCTGCTCAACAAGGTCGGCCTGCAGAAGAAAGCCCAGGAGCTGATCCGCCGCGCCGCGCGCGAAGGGGTGCCGCTGTCGTTCGGCGTGGTCGATATCGACAAGTTCAAGACCATCAACGACACCTGGGGCCATTACTTCGGCGATATCGTCATCAAGCGGCTGTCGCTCGCGCTGGCGTCGCAGGTGGGCGAAGCCGACCTGCTGAGCCGTTTCGGCGGCGAGGAATTCGTCATCGTGTTCTGGGATTGCACGCTGGAGCAGGGGCTGCGCCGGTTCGATGCGATGCGCCAGGCGTTCGGCGCGATCCCGTTCGAAGTGCGGCCGGGCGAGGTGCGCCACTTTTCGTTCAGCGGCGGCCTGGCCGCCTATCCGGAATACAAGACCGAGAACGAACTGTTCCTGCGCGCCGATGCCATGCTGTATGAAGCCAAGCAGGGCGGGCGCAACCAGATCCGCTTCGCGCCCGCCAGGTGACCACCAGGCGCCTGTTCAACCCTCGATCAGGATTGCCCGGAAGTCGTTGACGTTGGTGAGCGTGGGGCCGCACACCACCGAATCGTCCAGTGCCTGGAAGAAGCCGTGGCCATCGTTGTCGGCCAGGCTGTCGCGCGCGCGAATGCCCTGGTTACGGGCGCGTTCGAGCGTGGCCGGGCCGATATAGGCCCCGGCGATTTCCTCCTGCCCGTCGACCCCGTCGGTATCGCACGCCATGGCATGCACGCGTTCGAGCCCGTTCAGCGCCACCGCCAGCGAAAGCAGGAACTCCACGTTGCGCCCGCCGCGGCCGTTGCCCCGCACGGTGACCGTGGTCTCGCCGCCGGACAGCAGGATGCACGGCGCCGCGAACGGCTGGCTGCGCGCGGCCACCTGCCGCGCGATCCCCGCCATGACGATGCCCACTTCGCGAGCCTCGCCCTCGATGCCGTCGCCCAGGATATGGGCCGGAACGCCCGCTTCGGCGGCTACCGCGGCGGCCGCTTCCAGCGCCATCTGCGGCGTGGCGATGAAGCGGATCTCGTTACCGGCCAGGCGCGGGTCGCCCGGTTTCACCGATTCGCCGCGGCCGCTTTCCAGCACCGCGCGCACATGGGCCGGCACATCGATGCCGTGGCGGCGCAGCACCGCCAGCGCGTCTTCGCAGGTGCTGGCATCGGCGCAGGTGGGGCCGCTGGCGATATCCACCGGATCATCGCCGGGCACGTCGGAAATCAGCAGCGTGAGCACGCGCGCCGGATGGCACGCTGCCGCCAGCCTGCCGCCCTTGATGGCGGAGAGGTGGCGGCGCACGCAGTTCATCTCGCTGATCGTGGCGCCGCTGGCCAGCAGGGCGCTGTTCAGGCGCTGCTTGTCGGCCAGCGCGAGGCCTTCGGCCGGCAGCGGCAGCAGCGCCGAGCCGCCACCGGAGATCAGGCAGATCACCAGGTCGTCGGCCGTCAGGCCGGCCACCAGGTCGAGCATGCGCCGCGCCGCGCCAAGGCCGGCTTCGTCGGGCACCGGGTGGGCCGCCTCGACGATCTCGATGCGCTCGCACGGCACCGCGTAGCCATAGCGGGTGACCACCAGGCCGGCGATGTCGCCCTGCCAGTGCCGCTCCAGCACGCGGGCCATCTCGGCCGACGCCTTGCCGGCGCCGATCACCAGCGTGCGCCCGCGCGGCGGCGGCGGCAGGTGCTGCGGCAGGCACAGCGCCGGCTGCGCCGCGGCCACCGCGGCATCGAACATCGCGCGCAGCAGCTGGTGGGGCTGGTGATGCGGCGGCGGTTTCGACAACTGCGTCGCTGCCGTCATTGCGGTACCGTGTCGCCGATCTGGAAATTGGCCAGGGTTTCCAGCGCGCGCACCATCGCCGAATGGTCCCAGGCCTTGCCGCCGTGCGCCGCGCAGGCGCTGAACAGCTGCTGCGCCGAGGCCGTGTTCGGCAACGAGAGGCCCAGCTGGCGCGCGCTGGCCAGCGCCAGGTTCAGGTCCTTCTGGTGCAGTTCGATGCGGAAGCCCGGATCGAACGTGCGCTTGACCATGCGGTCGCCGTGCACTTCCAGCACGCGCGACGCGGCAAAGCCGCCCATCAGCGCCTCGCGCACCTTGCCGGCATCGGCACCCATGCGGGCGGCGAACAGCAGCGCCTCGGCCACCGCCTCGATGTTCAGCGCCACGATGATCTGGTTGGCCACCTTGGTGGTCTGGCCGTCCCCGTTGCCGCCCACCAGCGTAATGTTCCGGCCCATCAGTTCGAACAGCGGCTTGACCCGGGAAAAGGCTTCCGGCGTGCCGCCCACCATGATGGTCAGGCTGCCGG
>DASVVD010000396.1:0-25610 GCA_036386715.1 Pseudoduganella sp. | reverse complement strand
GCCTCGGGCATGGCTGCTGCCGGTGCTGCCGGTAACCGCCGTCGGGTGGGTGCCGTCGCCGCCGCCGCCTGCCTTGGCCGAGGCGACGCCGACGATCGCGCCATTGCCTTCCAATACCAGCCTGGTCGTGGCGGTGCCGCCGGCCCCCGGCGCAGCATTGGCGTTCCACGCTGACGAGGTGTCGCCGCCGATCGCACGTGCCGTGCCGTTCAGGTTGCCACTCCCCGTCAGCGTCAGCATGCTTGCCGCGTCGCCGCCACGATTGGGCAGCGATGTATAGCTGTTGGCGAAGCCGGCCGTGGCTTCGCTGACGGCCACCGTATTGCGAGCGGACACTCCGGTCAGGACCAGCTCGGACTCGGCATTGCCGCCACGCCCCCCGCGGCCGTTGGGATTCGCCTGGTAGACATAGCCACCCCGGCCACCCGTGGCACGGGTTGTAATGTTCAGTTCATTCGCCTGCGGCCCTTGCAGCGTCAGGCGCGACGAGGCGTCGCCACCATTCCCGCCGCCGGGCTTGCCCGCGGCGCCCTCTCCCCCTACCGCCTCCTGGAGCAAGGCCAGGCGACCCGACGTGGCGCCGCCGACGGCATTGACCATATGCGACGAGCCGCCGTTGCCGCCGAAGCCTCCCGTGGGATTGGGGCCATCGCCGTCGTTGTCGTCGGCCATGCCGCCGATTTGCCGGGCAGTGACGGTGACGCTGCCACCGCCGGCCGAGCTGCCGTAGGCACTGGCCGAGGCCGTACCGCCATGGCCCTGGAATGCCTTGTAGCTGCGCGTGCCATCGCCGCCGGTGGCAACCGCCGTCACCGTCACGGCACCGCTGCCGCTGCTGCTGCCGCGGGCGATGGCGGTACCGGTGCCCCCGCCGTTGGCAGCCGTGGCGCCACCGCCGCCGGCACCGCCGAGCGCGGTAGCGGTCACCTCCACGGTGCCGGCCCCGCTGCCTTCGACCCGCGCGGTGCCGTTGCCGCCATTACCATTGGTCCGCGTATCGGCGTACCCGCCGTTGCCGCCGATCCCGGTACCGCTCAGTATCATGCGGGTATTGCTGCCGTCCGTCACGATCACCGTCGAGGTGCCGGCCCCGCCCAGTGCGCCATCCTGGCTGGCGCTGCTGCCGCCCGCGCCGCCGGTCAGGGCCTGCGTGACCGTCAGCAAGCCGCTGGTGCGCGTGCCGGCGCCGATCGTGCCGGTGGCGTCGCCGCCGGCACCGCCGCGCGCGCCATCGACTCCCCGTCCTCCACTGCTGGCCGAGCCTTCCACGGTAATGCTGACTCTTCCGGTACTGGAACGGCCTTCCGTGTCGAGCACGACGTGCTCGCCGCGAGTGGCCGTCACGCCCGCGCCGCTGGCCGAAAAGCTGTAGCCTCCCTCGGCCTTGTTGACGAGCCACACCGTGCCGCCGCCCGTGCTTTCGCCACGCAGGGTGCCGGCAGCCGGCGACTGCGCGTCTTGCGCCGCCCCCTGCAAGGTAACGCGGCTGCCGCCGTCCACATTGCCCTTGGCCACGAGATCGACGGAACTGCCGGTGCCCCGGCCCGAACCGTTTGCGCTCGCCACGCCCCTCACATTGCCCTCGCCGCGCAGGTACAGGGTAGCGATCGCGGCGTTGCTGTCGGATGCATAGCCGCCTATCGCTGCGACAGAGCCGTTCAGCGTCGCGCCACCGCGTGTCGACGTGGCCCGCAGCGAAGCGGTGGCATCGGCGCCCGGACGCGTCGCATTGTAGTTGCCCAGGGAATCGCCGCCAATGGCCGACACCTCGATCGTCAACCCGGACGCCGCGTTGTCGGTCAATTCCAGCGTGCTCGCCGCGGCTCCGCCCGCACCGCCGCCCAGTGGGCCGGCATTGCCCGTGCCGCCGCGGGCAAGTTGCCGCAGCACCAGCTCGCCCGTGGTCGATCCGGATACCGCGTTGTTCAGGCTGGCGGCACCGCCGACGCCTCCGTACCCGGTGCCACTACTTCCGCCGAGGCCGCCCTTGCTGTCGACCAGGACTTCGACCCGTCCGCTGTCCGAGCTCGCATGAGCGACTCCACTGGCCGTGCCGCCTTGCCCCCCGGGGCCGCTGGTGTTCGATCCCCCGGCCCCACCGACGGTGGTCACGCTGGCCGTGGCCTGGTTGCTGCCGTACGCCTTGCTGCTGGCGACGCCGCTGGCATTGCCGCCTGCGCCAGCCGCACCGGCTGTGCCAGGGGTGCCGCCGCCCGCGACCTGGCCGGCACTGCCGCCCAGGCCACCGATGCCACCGGTGGCCCTAACGTAAGCCGCGACCGCACCCGCGACACGCATGGCGGCGGCGGTGCCTGTCGCATCGCCGCCCCGTCCACCATTGCCGCCATTTCCCGCCGGCGTGAAGGTGGTGCCCGCGCCCCCGTGGCCGCCGGTACCGCCGGCACCGCCGATGGCGCGCACGAACACATAGTCGTCGTTGTCCGGGCCGAGACTGGCGCTCGCGTTGCCGCCGGTGCCGCCCGCGGCGCCGGCGGCGCCCGGCGTGGCGGCATTGGCGCCCGCCGTGCCGGCCGCCCCCTGGACCTCGGTTACAGCCGCGTAGCCCTCCCTGGCGAGCAAGGTCAGTAACAAGGGAGCAAGACACAAGGCACGATGCGAGGCGGTCGATAAGGCCATGGTAATTCCTTTGGAATAAGAGGTATGGGAGTGCAGGGTGTCAGTGCACGGTATCTCGCCGTGCGTTAATTATTGCTTTTTAAAACCAAGTTCTCGGTTGGGCAGCGCCAGCCTCAGCAACCGCCATTCAGGGCGCTTTTTTATCCTGCTCGATCAGTTTTGCCAATTGCGATGCCCCGCCGACCTGTTCGATCGTCATGACCTTGTCGAGCGGGATCGTCATCGTCTGCGGCCCGTGCCAGTCGTTCTTCTGGCGGCTGACGACGCGGTTGCCCTGCCGGCCATCGGCCGCGGTGAAGGACTGCACGTAGTAGATGTCTTCGATCTGCAGGTGGCGCGGGCCGACTTCACGCAATACACCGTAGTACATCTGCCCGTTCTGCAATTGCACGCCATAGCGCACGCCCAGCGGGCCGGGCGCGAACGCGGGATCGGATTGCTGGCGCCAGAAGAACAGCGCCAGCACTACCAGCGCCGCGGCGGCGATGGCGGCAACCAACAAGGCGGTACCGGAGCGCCAGCCTGGCGTGGAAATGCCGGCGGACGTAAAGGCGGGATTGGGCAGGTTGCGTGGGTCGTTCATGGGCTCGTCGTATTCGGTTTGCAAGGCGCGGCATTCGGGCCGGCACCGGTGGTATCAAAGGCAGGCTGGTCGCGGCATGGGGATCATGCCGCGACTTCCAGCTTACAACGTTGCTTTACGGCGCAACAACACCACGGAGAAGCCCAGCAGCATCAGCATCCACATCCGTGGTTCCGGCACCGCCAGCGCCATGGCATAGCCGTACGAGAACGCGCCGGCGCCCTCGAACGTGTAGTCCGCCGACACCCAGATATCCTGGCTGCCCGCCGCGAACCTGCCCAGCAGGAGCGCCTGGTCGGAGAAGAACTCCAGCGCCTCGCCCTGGCTGGTGAAGGTGCGCGAGAACACTTCCGTGCCGTAATTGCTCACGCTCAGCACCAGTTCGCGCAAGGCGTCGCCCGTGGCGCTGGCGCCGACCAAGCCGAACGTCAGCTGGCCGGGGCCACGGGTATCGAACTGGAAATTCATCGCTGTCACGTAGGAATACGTGCCGGTTGCGGCGCTGCTGGCCGCTTCCATGATGCCGACACCGAGCACCGTCATGTCCGACACTCCCGACACGCCCGCGGCGACTTCCGGCGCATCGGCGAGGAAGGTTGCAAGCGCGGCCGCATCCGGCGCACCGCTGGCAAAGGAACTCGCGCCGCTGCCGCCTTGCAGTGTCGGCCCGTCGATCGTGCCGCCCACACTGGCGCCGGTGCGTGCATACGTGTCGCCCTGGCCCGGCGCCCTGGCCGTGGTGGTCACCCGCAGATTGTTCGCCCCCGCGGCGACACTTTGCGCCGCGGCCGACCAGGCCTGCCCCGGTGCCGCCACGGTACCCCCGGTGACCCGCGCCGACGCGTGACTGTAGGCCAGGCCGCCCGTGCTGGACGACAGCGCATTGGCGGAACCCGCGCCCGATTCCGCTTCGGCGCGGCTGCGCGCGATCAGTTCGGGCGTGCGGCCCGTCACCGCCGTGGCGGTCGCCTGCGCGGTCGTGCCGGAAACGGCGCGGGCGAACGCATCCACGTCGCCATTTCTCGTGTGCTCGCCGGAGATGGCCGATGCCGTGCTGATGGCCGCGCCACGCGCGACGACCGTGCTGCGTGCCAGCGCACTTCCGCCCGAGCGCGCGACGGTGTAAAGACCTTCGCCGCCATTGGCGGAAGCCGCGCCGTTCACGGCCGTGCCCGCGACCGTGGACTCCAGCTCGAGCACCGCTTCGGCGCGGCCGCCACGACTGCCGGCGCCGCCGGTCGCCCGCACCGTGGCGGACAGGCCGGTACTGCGGCTGTCCTGCAGGGCGAGCCGCGAGACCGCCGCGCCACCGAGGCCGTTCACGCCGGCATTGATACCCGGCCCGCCCCAGCCGGCAGTGGCAGATTGCAGCAGGACCAGCTTGCCGCTGGTGCCGCCACGGGCGGCGTTGTCGAGGATGGCGTCGGCACCATGGCCGCCATCGGCGCCCACGCCGCCCTCGCCGCCGCCGCCGCCCTGGGCGTAGACGGTCACGGTGACGTCGCCGCTGCCGCTGTTGAACAGGGCGGCGCTGGCGCCGCCCCTGCCACCGGCGCCGCCGGCATGGCCGGCCGATATCGACCGGCCTCCCTTGCCGCCGAAGCCGCCGGCGGTCATCACGGATGCTTGTGCGGTATCGGTCGCGGCAACCAGATTGGCCGTGCCATCGCCACCCCGCGCGCCGTTGCCCCCGGTATCGCTGAACCAGTCGATGCTGCCGCCGTCGCCACCACGGGCTCCCGTGTACAGGTCGAGCGCGCCGCTGGCCGCCACCTGCAAGTCGCTGCTGGCGCTCCCGCCGGCTGTCGCCTTGCCGTTCAACGTATCGCGGTGCCAACCGTCGATGTCGCCGCCGTGGCCGCCGTCCGCATCGACGGCGACTGTCACGGAAGAAGCCTTGCGCGCATCGAGCACCAGGGCCGAACTGGCGGTGCCTGCCCGCCCGGCATTGGCCACTTCCGAAGAGCCACCGTCGCCGCCCTTGACGGATGCCGCAATGTCGATCGGTCCCGTGGTATTGGCGACATTGAAGGGCAAGCTGAACGATGCATCGGCGCCATTGCCGCCGCTGGCATACGTCTTGCCACGGCCGCCGGAGCCGCCCCGCAGCGTCAGGCGCATCGTCAGCGTGCGGCCAGCACTGCCGGTCAGTTGCGCCGAAGCGGTGGCGCCGTTGCCGCCGGTATTGCCTTCTCCGCCCGCATTGCCGCCACTCGCGCCCCGCACGTCTCCGGCCAGCCGCACATCGGCGGCGCTGGCCGCCAGCTCCAGTGTCCCGGTGCCGCCGGCCCCGCCCGTGCCGACGCCAGTGGTTGTCAAGTTGCTGATGGAGGCGCCGGCACCGCCCCAGGCAACCGCATCGATGGTGACACTGTCGGTGGCGTTCGCCGTCACCACGGTCCGTCCCGCGCCGCCAACGGCGCTGGTATCGAGGACATCGCCGGAGCCCGCAGTGCCGGCTTGGGCGCGCGCCACGACATTCGTGGACGCGCCGCCGGTCGACTCCCAGGTGAGGGTCGCGTCGCCGCCGCGCCCACGGCTGCCCGGCCCCGCTTCCCACCACGGCCAGTACCGGCCCGGCATGCCGGCATCACCGCCCTGGCCGCCATACGCGGTAACGTTATCCGACGCACCGGCCGGCGCGATCGTAGTCGAGATCGCATTGCCGCCGTTGCCGCCCGAGCCGCCCGAGCCGCCATTCTGGCCCGTAGCACCGTTGGCCCCGTCGCCGCCATGGCCGCCGTTACCGCCAGCCACATTGCTGCCCAGCCCGCCGACCACGTTGGCAACGGCATCGCCGCCGTGGCCGCCATCCGTGCCCGGCGCGCCTGGCGTGGCGCCCTTGATACCGGGCGTGCCGGCCTGACCGACGATGTTGGCGCCATACGCCTGGCTCACGGCCAATGCCAGCACGAGGGGAACCAGCCGCATGCTGCGTGAACGCAGCGCGGGTACTTTCAGTGAACGCATGAAGATCCTCTTGAGAGTAGTACCCGCTATGGGGCCGCCATGGCGTGCCGGCCTGTCCGGCCTGCGGGATAGCCGTCCGCGCAGATTCTACATTGACAATAAGTCTATTTAAAGTAATAACTTCGCTATCGAACTGCTAGCTACCTGCCCGGTGCGCAGGCCCCAATGAAAACGGCGCCCGCGGGCGCCGTTTGGTGGAACTTGAAGGAAAGGATCAGCCGCGCAGCGCGCTCGCCGCCTTGGCCAGCGCCGTGATGTGGGCCCAGTCGCCCGCCTTCATCGCATCCTTCGGGGTCAGCCACGAGCCGCCCACGCAGGCCACGTTCTTCAGCGCCAGGAAGGCCGGTGCGGTTTCCTGCGAAATGCCGCCGGTGGGGCAGAACGTGATATCCGACAGCGGACCGGCGATGGCATTGAGCATGCCCACGCCGCCGGCCGGCACGGCCGGGAACAGTTTCAGCTGCCTGAAGCCCTGCTCGCGCGCCTTCATCACTTCCGACGGCGTCATCACGCCCGGCAGCAGCGGCAGGCCGGACGATTTCGCGGCGGCGATCAGCGCATCGGTCAGGCCGGGCGACACGCCAAACACGGCGCCGGCATCACGCGAGGCGGCGAATTCTTCCGGCTGGGTCAGCGTGCCGACACCGACGATGGCGCCTTCGACCTGGCTCATGGCGCGGATCGCACCCAGGCCGTGCGCCGTGCGCAGCGTGACTTCCAGCACGCGGATACCGCCCGCCACCAGCGCTTTGGCGAGGGGCACGGCGTGATCGGGATCGTCGATCGCGATCACGGGGATCACGGCCGAGGTACGCATAATGTCGAGCAGGTTCATGGTCATGGCGCTTTCTTTACGAGGAAATCTTCATCGGAACCGGGCACGGTATCGCCCACGTTGTCACCGCCATGCAGCTCGACGGTGGTATCGATCGGCGACGGCAGCGGGAACGTGGCCGCGCCCTCCTCCGCCGCGGTGACGCTGTTGCGGAACATGGCGAACAGTTCGCGGCCCATGCCGATGTGGCTCGGCGTGAGGTCGGCCTGCGCCAGCGCGCGGCTGTGCCAGACATGCGAATCCACCTTCGCTTCCAGCGTGCCGGTGGCGGCATCGACGCGGATGATGTCGCCGTCGCGCACCAGGCCCAGCGGGCCGCCGGCCAATACCTCGGGCGACACGTGGATCGCCGCCGGCACCTTGCCGGACGCGCCGGACATGCGGCCGTCCGTCACCAGCGCCACCTTGCGGCCGGCATCCTGCAGGTTGGCCAGCGCCGGGGTGAGCGCGTGCAGTTCCGGCATGCCGTTGGCGCGCGGGCCCTGGAAACGCAGCACGGCCACGAAGTCGCGATCGAGCTTGCCGGCCTTGTAGTCGGCCATGAAATCTTCCTGCGAGTTGAACACCAGCGCCGGCGCCTCGACCGTGCGGTGCTCCACCTTGACGGCCGACACCTTCATGATCGCGCGGCCCAGGTTGCCCTCGACCTTGACCATGCCGCCATCCTTCGAGAACGGGTTGCCGGCCTTGCGCAGCACGTTGTCGTCGCCCGAGATTTCCGGCGAATCGCGGAACACCACGCCCTTGTCGCCTTCGCCCAGGAACGGTTCCTTGCAGTGGTTGCGCAGGCCCTTGCCCAGGATCGTGGTGACGTCGTCGTGCAGCAGGCCCGCGTCGAGCAGCTCGCGGATCACGAAGCCGGTGCCGCCGGCCGCATGGAAGTGGTTCACGTCGGCATCGCCGTTCGGGTAAATCCGGGCCAGCAGCGGCACCACGGCCGACAGGTCGTTGAAATCGTCCCAGTCGATCAGGATGCCGGCGGCGCGGGCGATCGCCGGCAGGTGCAGCGTGTGGTTGGTGGAGCCGCCGGTGGTCAGCAGCGCGACGATCGCGTTGACGATCGATTTTTCATCGACCACGTGGCCGACCGGGATGTATTCCTTGCCCAGGTCGGTGATCTGAGTGGCGCGCCGGGCGGCGGCGGCCGTCAGTTCGTCGCGCAGTTGCGTAAACGGCGTGATGAAGGCGGCGCCCGGCAGGTGCAGGCCCATCACTTCCATCAGCATCTGGTTGCTGTTCGCGGTGCCGTAGAAGGTGCAGGTGCCCGAACCGTGGTACGACTTGGCTTCGCCTTCGAGCAGTTCCTCGCGGGTGGCCTTGCCTTGCGCGTAGCGCTGGCGAATGGCCGCCTTTTCCTTGTTCGACAGGCCGGAAGTCATCGGGCCGCCCGGCACGAAGATGGCCGGCACGTGGCCGAAGTGCAGCGCGCCGATCAGCAGGCCCGGCACGATCTTGTCGCAAATGCCCAGGTACAGCGCGGCGTCGAACATATTGTGCGACAGCGCGATCGCGGTACTCATCGCGATGGTGTCGCGCGAGAACAGCGACAGCTCCATGCCCGGCTGGCCCTGTGTCACGCCATCGCACATGGCCGGCACGCCGCCGGCGAACTGCGCCACCGCGCCCACTTCGCGCACGGCTTCCTTGATCACCTTCGGGAAATACTCGAACGGCTGGTGCGCCGACAGCATGTCGTTATACGACGAGACGATGGCGATGGAGGCTTTTTTCACCTCTTTCAGGATCAGCTTGTCGTTGGCCGGGAAGGCGGCAAAACCGTGGGCAAGATTGGTGCAGGACAGCGTGCCGCGCTGCGGGCGGCCATTGATACGGGCCGCTTCGAGGTGCGCCAGGTAGGCGCCGCGCGACGCACGGCTGCGCTTGATGATCCGCTCAGTGACTTGTTCGAGGACTGGGTGCAAGGCCATTATGCTTCCTTATCGATGAATTCCCGAAATTTTACTACAGAAGGCGAAAGGCGTGCTGCCTGCTCGGTTTTCGAGCCAGCCGGGCGATGGACGCATGCCCGGCGGTGGCATGGATGCCAAGTTTTTTTGCCGCGTGGCGGGCGCAATCGTAGTGAAGTTACCGCCATTTCCTGTATAGTTCTTCTATTCAAAACTGACACAGAAGTCTCATGCGCCAGCCCATGCTTACCACCACCGCCGCCTACCAGGCCCTGCAATCCCATGCCGTCGATGCCAGGGAATGGCATCTGCGCGATCTGTTCGCTGCCGAGCCGCAGCGTTTTCCCGCGCTGACGGTCGATGCCGCCGGCCTGTTCCTCGACTATTCCAAGAACCGGATTTCACAGCGCACGCTGGAACTGCTGGCCGACCTGGCCCGCGAGCGCGGTGTGGAAGCGCAGCGCGACGCCATGTTCGCTGGTGAAAAAATCAATCTTACCGAACAACGCAGCGTGTTGCACACCGCACTGCGTATGCCGCGCGGAAAGCAGTTCGTGGTCGGCGGCCAGGATGTGAACGGCGACGTGCATGCGGTGCTCGACCGCATGCACACCTTCACCGACAAGGTGCGCAATGGCACCTGGCTGGGCTACAGCGGCAAGCCGGTCACCGACGTCGTCAACATCGGCATCGGCGGCTCCGACCTGGGCCCGAAGATGGCCGTGCTGGCACTGCGCTCGTTCGCCCATCCGCGGCTGTCGATGCACTTCGTCTCCAACGTGGACGGCCACGACATGGATGCGGTGCTGACCGGCCTGAATCCCGAGACCACGCTGTTCATCGTGGCCTCGAAGACCTTCACCACCGCCGAGACGATGCTCAACGCGCAGACCGCGCGCCGCTGGTTCCTGTGCGACGGCAAGGAAGAAGACCTGGCGCGGCACTTCGTGGCGGTGTCCACCAACACCGAGGCGGTCACCCAGTTCGGCATCGACCCGGACAACATGTTCCCGTTCTGGGACTGGGTAGGCGGCCGCTACTCCGTATGGTCGGCGATCGGCCTGTCGGTGGCGCTGGCCGTGGGCTTCGGCTACTTCGAGACCTTCCTGGCCGGCGCGCACGCGATGGACGAGCATTTCCGCACCGCGCCACTCGAACAGAACATGCCTGTGCTGCTGGCACTGCTGGGGTTCTGGAACCGCGAGTTCATCGGCGCCGCCTCCCTGTCCATCGCGCCTTACCACCAGGACCTGAACCGGTTCCCGGCCTACCTGCAGCAGCTCGACATGGAAAGCAACGGCAAGCGCGTTACCAAGGGCGGCCAGCCGGTCGACACGGCGACCTGCCCGGTGGTCTGGGGCGAGTGCGGCACGAATGCGCAGCATGCCTACTTCCAGCTGCTGCACCAGGGCACCGACATCGTGCCGATCGACTTCATCGCGGCCCTGCTGCCCACGCATGACCTGGCCGGCCACCACGATGCGCTGCTGGCGAACTGCTTCGCGCAGTCGGAAGCGTTCATGAAAGGCAAGACGGGCGACGAAGTGCGCGCCGAGCTGACCGCGCAGGGCCTGCCGGCTGCGAGAATCGACGAGCTGGTGCCGCACCGCACGTTCCCCGGCAACCGCCCGTCGAACACGATCCTGATGGAACACCTGACGCCGGCCACGCTGGGCGCGCTGATCGCGCTCTACGAGCACAAGACCTTCGTGCAGGGCGTGCTGTGGGATATCGCCAGCTTCGACCAGTGGGGCGTGGAGCTGGGCAAGGTGCTGGCGAAGAAGATCCAGGCCGAACTCGAAGGCAGCGTGGACCCGGCCGCGCACGACAGTTCCACCAACGGCCTGATCGTGATGGCCAAGGGAGCCAAGATCCATGACTGACCACGCAGTCGCCGTCGCCTTCGATGGCGCGATGCAGGTGGGCGAAGGCCCGCTGTGGGTGCCCGGGGAAAAGGCGTTGTACTGGGTCGACATCGATGGCCTGGCGGTGCACCGGCTGCTCGTCGGCAATGACAGCAGCAGTGAAAGTGGCAACGGCAGCGGCAGCGACAGTGGCCGGCATACCTCGTGGATCATGGCGAGCGAACCGTCGTCGCTGGCAATGCACGCCGATGGCGGCCTGGTGGTCGCCACGCGCGCCGGCTTCGTCCACCTCGATACCGGCACCGGTGCCGCCAGCGAGATCGCGCCCTCCCCGTTCGACCGCTCGAAAGCGCGCTTCAACGACGGCAAGCCCGATGCGGCCGGGCGCTTCTGGGTCGGCACCATCTACGAATCGCGCGACCAGCCGGCCGCCGAGATGTATGTGCTGGAAAAGGGTGCAGTACGCCTGGCCTGGTCGGGCGGCATGACGAACTCGAACGGCCTGGCCTTCAGCCCGGACAACCGCACCATGTACCACGCCGACACGACCTCGCACCGCATCACGCGCTACGATTTTGACCTCGCCGCCGGCACGGTGTCCGCCCAGCGCGAAGTGCGCCAGTTCTCGATGGACAAGGAACACGGCTACGGCGGCCGCCCCGACGGCGCCGCCGTCGACAGCGAAGGCAATTACTGGGTCGCCATGTTCGAGGGCGGGCGGATCGTCAAGCTGTCGCCCTCCGGCGATGAACTCGACGTGATCGCCCTGCCGGTGCGCTGCCCGACCATGGTGGCCTTCGGCGGCGATGACCTGCGCACGCTGTATATCACCACGGCCGGCAAGCGCCCGGCCGCGGAGCTGGCGCAATATCCGCTGTCGGGCCGCGTGCTGTCGGTGCGCCTGCCGGTGGCGGGACTGGTACAGCCGGCCTACCGGCCATGACGCTGCAAGCCTGACGATTCTGTAGTATATTTTCGTCAAATCTTGCTTATTCGGTAGTAAGTTTTCATAAAAGACAGACAACTATGGCTCTTTCCGATTTTGACCTGGTCCTGTTCGGCGGCAGCGGCGACCTTGCAATGCGCAAGCTCCTGCCCGCGATGTTCTCGCGCGACGTGTGCGGCGACCTGCCGCCGACCGCCCGCATCGTCTGCGTGGGCCGGCACGAGAACACCACGGAAGAATTCATCGACATGGTCAACACCACGTCGCGCCCGCATATCAAGGCACCCAAGGTAACGCCGGAGAACTGGGAAAAATTCACGCGCCGTATCGTGTATGTGGCGGTGGACGCCGGCGATTCCTCGACCTATCGCGCGCTGGCCGAGGCGCTGCGCGCCGACACAGGCCTGACCCGCGTGTACTACCTGGCCACGCCGCCGGCGCTGTTCGCGCAGATCTGCGACAACCTGAAGGAAAACGGCCTGGTCACGCCGGATTCGCGCGTGGTGCTGGAAAAGCCGCTGGGCCGCGACCTGGCATCGGCCAAGCAGATCAACCGCGAGGTGGGCGAAGTGTTCGCGGAATCGCAGATCTACCGGATCGACCACTACCTGGGCAAGGAAACGGTGCAGAACCTGCTGGCGCTGCGCTTCGGCAACATCCTGTTCGAACCGCTGTGGCGCCGCGAATGGATTTCCGACGTGCAGATCACCATCGCCGAGAAGCTCGGCGTGGGCAACCGGATCGGCTACTACGACACCTCCGGCGCGCTGCGCGACATGCTGCAGAACCACCTGCTGCAACTGCTGTGCATCGTGGCGATGGAACCGCCGGCGTCGATCTCGCCGGATGCGGTGCGCGATGCCAAGCTGCAGGTGCTGCGCTCGCTGAAACGCTTCACGCCGACCACGCTGGCACAGAATATCGTGCGCGGCCAGTACCGCGCCGGCCATGTCGACGGCCAGCCGGTGCCGAGCTACCGCGACGAGCCGGACGCGCCGCAGGGTTCGCGCACCGAGACCTTCGTGGCCATGAAGGCGGAAATCGACACCTGGCGCTGGGCCGGCGTGCCGTTCTACCTGCGCACCGGCAAGCGCATGGCCGACGGCCTGGCCGAGATCGTAGTGCGTTTCAAGCAGATCCCGCATTCGATCTTCCAGCAGCCCACCTCGAGCTTCCAGCCCAATTCGCTGGTGATCCGCCTTCAGCCGGATGAGGGCCTGCGCATGAACCTGATGGCGAAGACGCCGGGCGAAGGCATGCGCCTGAAACCGGCCGAGCTGGAACTGGACTTCCGCGAATCGTTCAAGGCACCGCGCATGGAAGCCTACGAGCGCCTGCTGCTCGACGTGCTGCGCGGCCAGCTGACGCTGTTCATGCGCGGCGACGAACTGGAAGCGGCGTGGGAATGGGTCGAGCCGATCCTGACCAACTGGGAACAGGACGACACGGCGCCGCTGCCGTACACCTCGGGCACGTGGGGGCCGGCCGCCGCGTCGGCGCTGATCGGCCGCGATGGCCTGCAGTGGCGCGAAGAAGCCTTGCCTGAAGATTAAAGGAAGACCAGCCTCACATGCTTCTCGACTCCATCCGTACCCAGCTCGATTCGCTGTCGAAATCCGAGCGCAAGGTGGCATTGGCCGTGCTCGACAATCCGTCGCGCACGGTGAGCTCGAACATCACGGCGCTGGCGAAAAGCGCCCAGGTGTCCGAGCCGACCGTGGTGCGGTTCTGTCGCACGCTCGGCTACGACGGCTGGCACGAGTTCAAGCTGAAGCTGGCGCAGGGCCTGGCGGTCGCCCTGCCCGGCCTGAACGAGGCGCCCTCGCAGGACGACCTGGCGGCGGACCTGATCAACAAGATCTGCAGTCGCTCGATCAACACGCTGCTCGACCTGCGCAACAACCTGCACCACGAACCGGTGCAGCGCGCGCTGGACATCCTGTCGCTGGCCAACAAGATCGAGTTCTACGGCCAGGGCACCTCCGGCATCGTGGCCGCGGATGCGCAGCATAAATTCTTCCGGTCGGGGGTGCCCACCGTCGCGTATTCGGACCCGGCGATCCACAATATCGCCGCGGCCCTGCTGCGCAAGGGCGATGCCCTGGTCGCCATCTCGCAGCGGGGCAACAGCCCGGCACTGGTGCGCTCGGCGCAACTGGCGCGCGACGGCGGCGCGGACGTGATCGTGCTGGCACCGTCCGGCACGCCACTGGCCGACCTGGGCACGGTGCTGATCCCGATCGACCTGATCTTCAATACCGATCCCTATACGCCGATCTCGGCGCGGCTGGCCTACCTGGTGGTCATCGACGTGCTCGCCGTGGGGCTGGCGCTGCAGCGCGGCCCGGAATTCCGCCGCAAGATGCAGAACGCCCAGAAGGCGCTGCAGGAGTTCGAGGTGCAGTTCGATTCGTTCATAGGGTGAGCATTAGCCTGTTGTAAAAAACGCGGCGGCCAGATTGGCCGCCGCGTTTTTTTACGCCACGCTTCTACCTCACACCTTTACATCACCTCGCCGCTCAGAACACCCACAGCTTCTCGGCCGGCATCTGCAGCCAGTACTGCCCGTCGGCCAGCCGCTGCCGCGAGTAGGCCCGCATGCTGATCTCGCCGCGCTTGAACAGGCACTCCCAGCGGTCGCCCAGGTACATGCAGGTGGCCAGCGGCAGTTGCAGCGCGTTGTCGGCCTGCGTGGAACTGATGCGCACTTCCTCCACCCGCACCAGCGGCGCGATCTGCGCCCCCACGTTGCCGCGTGCGGTGCCCTGCAGCCGCGTGCCGTCGACATCGATGACGACATTGCCGCCGTCGCGCTGCACCAGCGTGCCGGGCAGCCGGTTGTTGCTGCCCATGAACTCGGCGGTGAACAGCGTGTCCGGCGTTTCATACATGCTCTGCGGCGTGCCCTGCTGCTCGATGCGGCCGTTGTTGAGCAGCAGGATGCGGTCGGAAATCGCCATCGCCTCGCCCTGGTCGTGCGTGACCATCAGCGCCGACAGCCCCAGTCTCACGATCAGCTCGCGCAGGAAGGCCCGGGCTTCCTCGCGCAGCTTGGCGTCCAGGTTCGACAGCGGTTCATCGAGCAGGATCACCGGCGGGTTGTACACCAGCGCCCGGGCGATCGCCACGCGCTGCTGCTGGCCGCCGGAAAGCTGGTGCGGGTAGCGCTCGCCCAGGTGGCCCAGGCCCAGCTGTCCCAGCACTTCCATCACGCGCGCCTTGATCTCGGCACCGGCCATGCGGCGCAGCTTCAGGCCATAGGCCACGTTGTCGAACACGGTCTTGTGCGGCCACAGCGCATACGACTGGAACACCAGGCCCAGGTTGCGCTGTTCGGCCGGCATTTCCAGCTTCGCCGCGCCATCGAACACGCGCCGCTCGCCGATCGTGATGCTGCCCTGGCGCGGGCTTTCCAGCCCGGCCACGGCGCGCAGCAGCGTGGTCTTGCCGCTGCCCGAAGGCCCCAGCAGCGCCACCACTTCGCCCTTTTGCAGGTGCATCGACACACCTTTCAGGATCGGGTTCGCCGCGGCGCCGGTGCCGTAGTCCAGGTGCAGTTCGTCGACGGTCAGTTCGTTCATGTGCAGGTCTCGTTTCATGGTTTTCTTCCGTTCAGTCGTGCAGCTTCACGCCGAAGCGCAGCGCGATGCCGAGGCCGATGGCCACCAGCGTGATGTTGATGAAGGACAGCGCCGCCACCAGGTCGGTCGAACCGCCCGCCCACAGCGATACCAGCATGGCGCCGATCACCTCGGTGCCCGGCGACAGCAGGTACACGCCGGTCGAGTATTCGCGCTCGAAGATCAGGAACACCATCAGCCAGGCACCCAGCAGGCCGTAGCGCACCAGCGGCAGCGTGACGTCGCGCACCACCTGGCCGCGGCGGGCGCCGACGGCGCGCGCCGCCTCCTCCAGCTCCGGGCCCACCTGCAGCAGCGCGGTCGAGATCAGGCGCATGCCGTAGGCCATCCATACCACCGAGTAGGCCAGCCAGACCGCGAAGATGGTCGAGCGCAGCGAGCGCAGCGCCGGGATCAGGTTGGCGGACAGCCATGCTGCCACCACGTTGTCGGCCCCTTGCAGCATGCCGTCCAGCCAGCTCGGCACGAACAGGAACACCCACAGGAACGCCAGGCCCGCCAGCAGGCCCGGCACCGCGCGCGGCACCAGCACGCTGTAGTCGAGGAAGCGCGTGACGCCATCCTGGCGCCGGTGCATCGCCAGCGCGATGAAGCTGTAGCAGGCGATGGCCAGGCCGCCGCCGATCACGCCGATCAGCACCGTGTTGACGATCGCCCGCACCAGCGACGGCTGCTCGAAGATGTCGCGGAAGTGCTGCAGGGTCAGCACGCTGCCCAGCTGCACGCCCTCGCCCCAGTACTGCACGAACGAGCGCAGCGCGATACCCGACAGCGGCATCACGATCGTGAACAGCAGCCAGGCGCCCAGCAGCGCGAAGGCCAGCCACTTCCAGCGGCCCAGCGGCATCGCCTTGCTGCGCGCGCCCTTGCCCTTGATCGACACGTACTTGTTGGCCGACTTCAGCAGGTGGCGCTGCAGCATCACCAGCGGCATCGTCACCATCACCAGGCACACGGCCACCGCCGCCATCAGGTGGTAGGACGGGGTGCCCAGCTTGTTGGTCAGCTTGTACAGGTAGGTCGGCAGCACCAGGTGGCCTTCCGGGTCGCCCAGCACCAGCACCAGGCCGAACACCTCGAAACCGAGGAAGAACACCAGCACGCCGGCATAGGCCAGCGCCGGCATGATCATCGGCAGCGACACGTTCATCATCACCTGCAGCGGCGAGGCGCCGGATACGCGCGCCGCCTCCTCCACGTCCGAGCCCAGGCTGCGCAGCGCCGACGAGGCATACAGGTACACGTGCGGCACGTGGGTCAGCCCGGCGATGATGACGATGCTGGTGAACGAATACACGTTCCACGGCACGAAGCCCAGCAGCTCCTTGGCCCAGGTGGAGTAGAAGCCCACCGGGCCCATCGAGACCACGTAGCCGAACCCCATCACCATCGGCGACACGAAGATCGGCACCAGCAGCATCGGCGCGATCCAGTTGCGCCCCGGCAGGTCGGTGCGCACCATCAGGAACGCCAGCATGCCGCCCAGCGGCACGGCGATCAGGGCCAGCCCGGTGGCCAGCAGCAGGCCGTTCTTGAACGCTTGCGCGAAGTCCGGGTCGTCGATGATGAAGCGGTAGGCATCGAGGCTGAGCACCTTCTCCGGCATGAAGAACGGTGCCGACAGCACGCTCTGGTAAAAGATCAGGCCCAGCGGCAGGAAGATGGCCAGCGCCGTCAGCGCGACGACGAGGCCGCGCTTCCAGTTGATGCGCGCATCGCGCCCGGTGGGCAAGGCCGGCACCGCAGCAGCGGTGGAAACAGCCGCGGCGGCGGGGTTCGGCAAGGTGGCATTGTGCATATTGGTTGACTCCAGGGTCGACAGTGGTCAATGCGGGGTCGGATGCGCTTACTTCTTGCCGGCCGTTTCTTTCCAGCCTTTCAGGAAGGCCATGCGCTTCGCCGGTGCCAGGTCCTGCAGCAGGTTCGGGTGCACCGGGATCGGCCGGACGTTATCCTTGCCGATCTGGCGGATCAGGTCCGCGCTGGTGGTTTCGCCGGTGACATCGGCGCGGATCGCGTACAGCTTCGAGCCGTCGGCGATCACGGTCTGGCCGCGCTTCGACAGCGTGTAGTCCAGCCACAGCTTGGCCGCGTTGACATTCTTCGCCGCCTTGTTGATGAACATGACGCGCGACATGATCTGCGTGTAGTCCTTAGGCAGCACCACGCCGATCGACGGATCGGTCTTGGCGCGCACCAGCGCATACGATCCCAGCACGTTGTAGCCGATCAGGTTCTCGCCGGACGAGATGCGCTCCATCATCGTGCCGGTGGAAGACTGCACCCGCACCTTCGCCACGCCGAACGCCTTCTGCAGCTCGGCGAACCTTGGATACGCCTGCGCATCGTGCGTCATGAACATGAAGCCGACGCCGGATTTCTCGATATCGTAGGTGGTGACCTTGTCGCGGAACTTCGGCTGCTGGATCAGTTTCACCAGGTCGTCGTGCGTGGCCGGCACTTCGTTCGCCGCCAGCAGGCGCTTGTTGTAGACGATCGCGGCCGGCTCGAACGTGGTGCCGTAGGCCTTGGCATCCCACACCGCCCAGCCGGGAATGTTCGGCGTTTCCACCGACTTGTACTGCAGCGCGTAACCTTCCACGGCCAGCTTGACCTGCAGGTCCATCGACGACGACCACATCACGTCGGCGGTGTTGCCACCGGCCGCCTTTTCCGAGATGAAACGGTTGTACACCTCGGTGGAATTCATGTCGTTGTACTCGACGGTAATGCCCGGATACAGTGCCGAGAAATCGCGGATCAGCGGCTGCGTGGCCTTGCTGTCGGTGGCGCCGTACACCACCAGCTTGCCTTCTTTCTTCGCTGCGTCGATCAGTTTCTGGTACTCGGCCGGGTAGCCGGCAGGCACCTGGGCAACAACGGTTCCGGCGAACAGGCAGCCGAAAGCAACACCGAGAACGGCGGTCATGGTCTTCATCATTTTTGTCTCCAGTTGTGGTTTTTTTAGCGCATCAACCCGAAGCGGGTGGCGCGTTCGCGGTGCTCGCGAACTGATTTGTCAACGTACTTCGTCAAGGCCTCGCCGGTCAGGCTGAGGGGATACAGGCCGGCCTCGCCGCGCAGGCGCACGAAATCGGGGCTGGCCATCATGCGGTCGAACGTCGTGACCCAGTGGCGGTACTCGACATCCGTCACTTGCGGCCCCATCCACACGCCGCGGATCGTGGGCCAGACCACGTCGTAGCCGTGTTCGCGCGCGGTCGGCACGCCGGCCAGCGCGCCGGGCAGGCGCTGCTCGGACAGCACGGCGAGGATGCGCACCTTGCCGTCCGCCGCCATCAGCTGGGCTTCCGAGGCATCGCCCGAAACCGCCTGCACATGGTGGGCCTGCATCGCCGTAAACGCCTCGCCGCCGCCTTCCAGCGCGACGAAGCGCAGCACTTTCGGATCGATTCCGGCGGCGCCCACCAGCAGCGCCATCTTCAGCCAGTCCTGGCTGCCCTTGGTGCCGGACACGCCGACCAGCACCCTGGCCGGATCGCGCCGCAGCGCGGCGATCAGGTCCGGCAAGGTTTTATAGGGCGAGTCGGAAGGCACGGCGACCATGCCGTAATCGGTGCCCAGTGCCGCCACCCAGCGCACGTCGGCGGGTTTTGCCTTGCCGAACTTGCCCTGCGCCAGGTTGAGCAGCGAACCGCCGGAAAACGCCACCAGCGTGTTCGCATCGCCCCTGTGCGCCGAGACCATCGAGTGCCATGCCACGGCGCCGATGCCGCCCGGCATATAGCTCAGGCGCAGCGGGCGCGCGGCCTGGTCCGGCAGGCCATGCAGGCCATCGCGCACCAGCTTGCAGGTGAGATCCATCGCCCCGCCCGGTTTCGACGGCACGATGCACTCCACAGCCGGTGGCGCCGCCATGGCCGGCAGCATGCCGGCGCACAGGAGCATGGCGGACAGGGCGCGGCGCATGGTCAGAAGCGGTGCTGGATGCCGACGATGGCGCCGCGCTGGGTGCCGGCAAAGCCGGCATCGTCGCGCGACAGGCTCACCAGTTGCGCGTGCTTCGCCTTGGCATAGGCGACGGTGGCATACAGGTCGGTGCGTTTCGACAGCGCGTAGCGGTAGCGCGCCACGAACATCAGCGGGTCGGCATCCTCGCCAGCCGCCACGTGTTTCACGTTCATGTAGTAGACCGCGCCGGTCAGCGTGGTATTGGGCTCCGGCTTGTACGCCACGCCGGTCCAGTAGGTGTCGGCCTTCACATCCGCCGTGGCGGCCTGGCCCTTCTCCATCGAGTAGCCGCGGCCGGCCAGCCAGAACTTGAGCTTGCCGGTTTCATAGAACGCGCCCAGGTGGAACACGCGCGCCTCGTCGCGGCGACCGGTTGCCGCCAGCGGATTGCCGTTGACCTGCTCCCACGTCGCCATCACGCCCATGCCGTCGGTTTCATAGCTGACGGCAGTGGCCAGCTTGGCGCCGTCGCCGGTGCCCGTGCTCTGTTCGCCCATGCCATACGATACGCCATATTTGAAGTTGCCGGTGCTGCCGGAATACTTGACGAGGTTGTCGAAGCCGGTGGTCATGCCGTACTTGCTGGGGCCCGTCGCGTTGCCGCTGGTGGCCCACGAGTAGAACGGCGCGAAACCCATCGGATCGTAGCGGATCACGGTGTCGTACACGCTGGTGAACGCACGGCCGAGCACCAGTTGGCCGTAGCGGCCTTCGAGACCCACGTAGGCCTTGCGCTTGAACAGGTTGCCATCGGCGGCGCCGGTATCCATCAGGATGCCGCCCTCGAGGGTGTAAATGGCTTTCAGGCCGCCGCCCAGGTCTTCGCTGCCGCGGATGCCCCAGCGCGACGTGTTCATGCCGCCCGAACTGACGCGGGTGACGGAATGGCCGCCGGCGCCGGCATCGGACGCGTAGTCGACGCCCGCGTCGAGCAGGCCATACAGGGTGACGGAGGATTGCGCCTGGGCCTGGGTCTGGGAATGACTGGTACCGGCGGCAAGGGACGCCACGGTGGCGAGCGCCGCCATGGCCATATTGGTTCTTTTCACTGACTGTCTCCTGGGTTTATAGTCTACTGCCTTGCCCTCGTCGCGGGGCATGTGCTTACTATAGAATCGCCAACCTTTCAAAAAGCTTTCACACCCGGTTAAGGGTTTTCCACAATGCGCATCCTTCTCGTCGAAGACCAACCCGAATTGCAGCGTTCGCTCGCGAAAGCCCTGCGCGACGCCCACCTGACCGTGGAATGCGCCGACGACGGCGCCGATGCCGACGCGCTGCTGCACACCCAGGAGTACGCCCTCGTGATCCTCGACCTCACGCTGCCGCGCATGGACGGGCTCGACGTACTGAAACGCCTGCGTGCCCGCGGCGGCACGCGCGGCAAGACCCCGGTGTTGATCCTGACGGCGCGCGGCGGCCTGGAGGACCGCGTGCAGGGCCTGAACCTGGGGGCCGACGACTACCTGGCCAAGCCGTTCGAACTGGTCGAACTGGAAGCGCGCGTGAAGGCGCTGCTGCGCCGCGGCCAGGGCAACGAGGCGCTGGTCTACCAGTGCGGCGAGCTGGCGTTCGATACTGTTTCGCGCGCCTTCACCTATTACGGCGCGCCGCTGGCCCTGACGCCGCGCGAGCATGCCGTGCTCGAGGCGCTGATCACGCGCAGCGGCCGCGCGGTGGCGAAGGAAAAGCTGTTCGACGAAGTATTCGCACTGGCCGACGATGCCAACCTGGATGCGATCGAGCTCTATATCCACCGCGTGCGAAAGAAGCTCGACAGCGGCAAGCCCGGTGCCGCGGCCATCAGCACGCTGCGCGGCATCGGCTACCTGCTGCAGCCGCGCGACCGGGCCTGAGCATGGCGGCGCTGGCCGAACGCCTTGCCCTGGGCCTTACCCGGCGCCTGCGCGGCACGGGAATCGGCAGCCTGCGCGGCGAACTGCTGCGCTGGCTGCTGCTGCCGCTGGTGGTGCTCGAGGCGCTCAATACCATCTCGGCCTACCACAACGCGCTGGACGCGGCGGACATGGCCTACGACCGCTCGCTGCTCGCTTCCACGCGGGCGCTGGCCGAGCGCGTGTCGATCGAGAACGGCAAGGTGGTGGCGGACGTGCCCTACGTGGCGCTCGACAGCTTCGAGACCGATACGTCGGGCCGGCTGTACTACAAGGTGACGGGGCTGAACGGTGAAACGGTGTCCGGCTACGACGACCTGCCCGCCGTGCCGGCGAACGTGCCCCGCTCGGAAAGCTATCCGGCGCTGGTGCGCTTCTACCACGCGCAGTACAACGGCCAGCCGATCCGCATCGCCGCCCTGCTGCAGCCGGTGTACGACGAGAAGATGCGCGGCATCGCGCTGATCCAGGTGGGCGAGACGCTCGATGCGCGGCGCGGCCTGACCACCAAGATCCTGCTCGACACGGTGCTGTGGCAGGCCGGCCTGGTACTGGCCGCCACGCTGCTGATCTGGTTCGCCGTGCGCCTGGTGCTGCGCCCCCTGATGGAGCTGAAGTCGGCGGTGGAAATGCGCAGCGTGGCCGACCTGTCGGACCTGGATCCGGCGCTGGTGCACAAGGAGGTGCGGCCGCTGGTGGAGGCGATGAATACATCGACATCGCGCATCGGTGGCCTGATCAGCAGCCAGCGCCGCTTCATCGCCGATGCCTCGCACCAGCTGCGCACGCCGCTGGCCGTGCTGCGCACCCAGACCGAACTGGCACAGCGGGAGATACGCCGCCACGGCGGCGCGCCGGAACTGGCCACGCTGCTCGACAGCATCGCCATGACCACCGATGGCGCCGTGCACCTGGCGAACCGCCTGCTGATGCTGGCGCGTATCGAGCACAGCAAGGGCACGCTGGCCGAACCCGTGGCGCTGCACGCCCTGGTGCAGCAGGTGGCCCTGGAACTGGCGCCGAACGCGGTGCGCAAGGAGATCGACCTGTCGCTGGAAGGCGAGCAGGAAGTCCACGTGGCGGGACAGGCCTTGCTGCTGCATGAACTGGTGGCGAACCTGGTCGACAATGCGCTGCGCTATACGCCGGCGGGCGGCAATGTGGTATTGCGTGTGCGGGTGGAAGACGGCGCCGTGCTCGAAGTCGAAGACGGCGGGCCGGGTATCGCACCGGCCGAGCGGGAGCGCGTGTTCGCACCGTTCTACCGGGCCTCCTCCTCGCTGCAGATCAATCCGGGCGGCGCGGGACTGGGGCTGGCCATCGTGGCCGATATCGCCGCGCTGCACGGCGCCACGCTGGCGCTGCTGGACCGGCCTGCCGGCAGCGGCAGCGGCCTGCTGGTGCGGGTGGCGTTTCCGGCGTTGTAGCAATCTGGCGTTATGCAATCTGGCGTTATGCAATCTGGCGTTATGCAATCCTGACCTGCGGCGATCCTGGCAGGCCGCTACGCGGCCAGGGCCGTGCGTGTGGTGCCTGGCCGCAACGCCGCTTCGATCTGCCGCGCCACCGTGTCGGCGGTGGCCGCCGACAGCGTCCAGCCCAGGTGGCCGTGGCCGGTGTTGTAGAACACGCCCGGCGCCTTGCCCCGCCCGACTTTCGGCAGCAGGTCGGGCATCATCGGCCGCAGGCCGGCCCACGGCTTCACGTCGGCCGTGCGCACGCCCGGAAACTCGCGGTGCACCCAGTCGACCAGCGGCCGGATGCGGTCGTGGCGGATGTCGCGGTCGAAGCCGGCGAATTCGGCGGTGCCGGCCACGCGGAAACGGTCGGCACCGAAGCGGCTGGCCACCAGTTTCGGCTCGTCGTCGACCAGGCTGACGGTGGGTGCGGCGGCGCGGCTGGCCGCGTCGTCCAGCTGCACGGTGATCGAATAGCCCTTGACCGGGTAGACATCGACCCGGTCGCCCGCCATGCGTGCCAGCGCGCGGCTGGCGGTGCCGGCGCAGATGACGATGGCGTCGAAACGTCGCATGACCGTGTCGCCGTCATGGCGCAGTGTCAGCGTCGCGCCGTCGCCGTGCGGGGCCAGCGCCAGCACTTCGCGCCCGCACAGCAGTTGCACGCCGCGGCGCACGCATGCCGCGGCCAGGCCGGCGGTGAAGCGGTGGATGTCGCCGCTGCTGTCGCTGTCGGTATAGCAGCCGCCATGGTAATCGCCGGTCAGCGCCGGCTCGATCGCGCGCATCTCGGCGGGTGTCACGTGCCGGCGCACCAGCCCCGCTTGCGCCAGCAATTGCGACACCTGCTGCGCATGCGCGAATTGCGCCTTGTCGCGATACAGGTGCAGGATGCCTTCGCGGCGCAGGTCGAAGTCGATGCTTTCTTCCGCCGCCCAGGCGAACAGGTGCTCGCGCGCCGCGATCGCCATGCGCGCCAGCGCCACCGTGTTGTGCCGGTAGCGCGGCATCGCCGCCACGAACTTCGCCAGCCACGACACCTTGTGCCAGGTGGGCGCCGGGTGCAACAGCAACGGCGCATCGGCTTGCGTCATCCACTTCAGCCCCTTGCGCAGCGTGGACGGGTGATTCCACATTTCGGCATGCGAGGCCGACAGCTGCCCGCCATTGGCATACGAGGTTTCCATGGCCGGATAGCGGTGCCGCTCGATGACGGTGACGGGAAAACCGCGCCGTGCGAGCGCGTAGGCGGTGGTGATGCCGGTAATGCCGCCGCCGATGACTGCGATGTGTTTCATGTGTCCATGGAATCTGCCGGGTGCGGCAAGGATACCGCACCCGGCAGGCAGGCGAACAGCGTTATTGCTTTTTCACCGGCGGCTGTGGCGTTTGCGACGGCTGCGGCGTCTGGCCCGGCTGCGTGGCCTGCGTGCCGCCGCCGCC
The DNA here is from genome assembly GCA_036386715.1 of Pseudoduganella sp. Classification (GTDB taxonomy): domain Bacteria; phylum Pseudomonadota; class Gammaproteobacteria; order Burkholderiales; family Burkholderiaceae_D; genus Rugamonas. The sequence goes on along the minus strand of DASVVD010000396.1, from coordinate 1,459 downwards.
GCCCGGCCCCTGGCCGCCGCCGGTCAGCGGCGAACCCTGCTCGCTGCCCACGCCCGCCGGCATCGTGGGCGCGCCCTTCGGTCCGCCGGCACCGCGCGCCGCCGCCAGGGCCGGCCGGGCCGCCGAACCGGCCGGCGTGTTGACGGCAAGGCCGACCGGCTTCGGCACCGGCTGCGCGCCGTAGAACGCGGCCAGTGCGGCCACGTCGTCGTCGCTCAGCCGTTTGGCGATCGACGGCATCTGGCCGCTGTTGTCGGTACGCCGCTGGCCGCCCTTCCACTCGCCCATCGCCGCCGTGAAATAGCCCGCATGCTGGCCGGCCAGGTAAGGATAGGTCGGCGCCTCGCCGCGGCCGCCCGGTCCGTGGCAGTTGGCGCACGACTGCACCTGCTTGGCCTCGTCGCCCACCATGGCCAGCACCCTGCCCCGTTCCAGCTGCGCAGCCGTTGGCTTGGCCGGCGCTGCCCCTGCGGCTGCCGCAGCGGCCGCAGGGGCGGCCAGCGACTCGTAGTAGGCACTGGTATCGCGCTTCTGCTGGTCCGACATGGCCTTGGCGATCGGTGTCATGATCGGGTTTTCACGCGTGCCGTTGGCAAATGCCAGCATCTGCTTGTTCAGGTAGTAGGCGGACTGGCCGCCGATGCGGGGAAAATTCGCCGCCGGATTGCCCTCGCCCTGGGCACCATGGCAGGTGACGCAAGCCGTCACGCCGTTCGCCCCGCCACTGGCGGCGATCTGCTGCCCGCTTTTGGCGGAACCGCCCGGGAACGCGGTGGAGGCCTGCGCCTTCGCCGCCGCGTTGTTCCCCGCAGGAGTGCTCGCCGCCGTGCCCGCCGGGGTAGCCGCCTTCTGCGCGGCGACATTCGCCACCGCGACGGCCGCGATGGCCGCAGCCATCCAGGTCCGGGCGCTCATGCCTGCACCAGCGGGCCGGGGTGCTTCAGGTACTTCCCGACGATCACGTCCGCCGCCCAGTAGGCCAGTGCACCGACGGTGTCGGTGGGATTGTACGAAGCGTTTTGCGGGAAGGCGGAGGCGCCGATGACGAACAGGTTCGACACATCCCAGCTTTGCAGGTAGCGGTTGACGACGCTGGTGCTGCGGTCGTTGCCCATCACCGCGCCGCCCGTGTTGTGGGTGGTCTGGTACTGCGTGACCGTGTACGGGCCCTTGCGCGCATTGCCGGCCACCTGCTGGCCCCCCATCGCCCGGCCCACTTCGAGCGCCTTGGCGGTGACGAAGGCGGACATGCGCAGGTCGTTCTCGGGAAATTCGTAGGTCATCCGCAGCAGCGGCAGGCCCCAGGCGTCCTTGTAGGTGGGGTCCAGGTCCAGGTAATTGCGCCGGTTCGCCACCGAGCTGCCGTGCACGTTCAGCGCCACCGTGTGGTTGTAGTGCTTCACGACGGCGCTCTTCCATGCCGCGCCCCAGGTCGGCGTGCCGGGCGGCGTGGGGTGGA